>JBDRDQ010000107.1:0-6463 GCA_043820695.1 Gemmatimonadota bacterium
CTTGGGCAGAATCCGTTCAATCCGGCGCTGGTTGGGCGGGCCTTCCTTCAGGCCGCCTTCCCAACGGCCATCACGACCTGGCCATCCAGCGAGATGGCCTGGGGTGCCATGCGAGGCGCCAATTTTGCCCCACCCCTCCTGACCGGCGCCCCTGGTGTAGACGTGGTGACGGCCGCCACGCCGTTGGGTCTCTGGAAGTTCGAAGGGGAGATCACCGATCTCTTCGGCCTCATGATGGGGAACACCGGGGGGTCCCTGGGGGAAACCGCCGGCATTCTCATTCTGATCTGCGGGGGTTATCTGGCGGCTCGAAGGTACCTGAACTGGCGAATTCCGGTGGGGATCTTCGCCACCGTTTTTGTCTTCTCGGAGATCCTCTTCCTGATCAATGGAGAGGTCTATCCGCCGCCTTTCTTCATGCTTTTCTCCGGGGGCCTCATGCTGGGGGCCATGTATATGGCTACCGACATGGTGACCTCTCCGGTGACCAATCTGGGCGCATGGATCTTCGCAGTCGGGATCGGGCTGGTCGTGGTCCTCATCCGGGTCTGGGGTGGACTGCCGGAAGGGGTCATGTACGCCATTCTTTTCATGAACGCTTTCGTGCCTTTTATCGATAGAGCCACCCAGCCTCGGGTCTTCGGTCATGCATCGAAGAAGAAGGTGAAGGAGGCCCAGGCATGAGCGACGAGATCCGGAAGGAGGAGCTTCCTGACCGGGAAGACGTCATGCCCAAGGATCACGAGCTCTACACTCCCCAGGGTGGGGGTGGGGGCACCGGCAGTGGTCCGATCCGGGAAGTGGCGGCCGTCGGTGACAAACTGACTCAGGTACCCAGGAAGGGTCCGGATGCGGTAGTCCTCCCGCAGGTTGGTCCCGAAGCGAGAGTGGCCGAGGCCTTGGGATTGGGCCAGGGCCCGGACGGCGGGGAGGGAGTTGCGGGTGTCCCGGGGAGACCGGAAGCCTCCTCCTTCCGCCTCCTCATGACGCTAGGCCTCGCGGGTGCTTTGGCGGGGTCCCTCCTGGTCTTCGTCTTCCTTTGGAGCCAGCCGAAGATCCTGGCCTACCGGGCCATGGTGATTCGGGAAGCGGTGACGGAGGTACTCAAGGGCCCGGACCATTTTTCGAGCCTTTTCCTTCTGGATGGACAGTTCGTGGCCCAGGTCCCGGAGGGCGTGGACACCCTGGATCTGGATCGGGTGTTTCTGGGTTATGACGAGTCCGGGGCTCCCATCGGATTCGCCATGGAAGCCGAGGGTTTCGGTTTTCAGGACATCATCGGCCTCATCTTCGGCTACGATGTGGAGACCGGCCAGGTCCTTGGGATGAAGGTCCTTCGACACCTGGAGACCCCCGGGCCGGGAGACAAAATCGTGAAGAACGCGCCTTTCGTGGCGGAGTTCGATGGGGTAGATGCCCCCATCCTGGGAGTGAAGCCTGACCGGAACACGGGAGATCCGGCCCAGGTGGACATGATCACCGGCGCCACCATCTCCTCCAAGGCGGTCATCAGGATCATCAACGACCGGATTGCAGAACTCGGGGACCTTCTGGCAGCGTTTGAACCCGCCCGGGCTGAACCGGTCGTGGTACCCGCCGGTGGGGTGGAGGGAGACGAATGAGAGCGACCACACCCCAACAGGACTTCCTCAGGGGGATCTGGGAGGAGAACCCGGTCCTGGTCCAGCTCCTGGGGCTATGTCCGGCCCTGGCCGTGACCAATACCGTCCTGAACAGTCTGGCTATGGCCGGCGCCACCCTCTTCGTTCTCCTGGGCTCCAGCTTTCTGGTGGCCCTCCTGAAAAACCTGATTCCCCACGAGGTGAGGATCTCCACATACATCCTCATCATCGCCACCTTCGTAACCATCGTGGACATGGTTTTGGCGGCGGAGGCCCCCAGGGTCCACGCCGAGTTGGGGGCTTTCATCGCCCTCATCGTGGTGAACTGCATGATCCTGGGCCGGCAAGAGGCATTCGCATCCAAGCGCCCGGTAGGGAGGGCGCTCCTGGACGCTTTGGGAACCGGCGCGGGCTTTGGCATCGCGATGGTCATGATGGGAACCTTCCGGGAGGTCCTGGGCAGTGGTACCCTCGGTGAGGGAACTCCCTGGGTCACGAACCTCTTTGGGCCGAATTATGAGCCCTGGGTCATCATGATCAGTCCTCCTGGCGGCTTCTTCACCCTCGGTTTCATCCTGCTCTTCATGGGCTGGTGGAAGGGGCGGAAGGCGCAGAAGAAGGAGATCAGGCACTGGGCCCATAGTCTCAAGGCCCAGGCGGGGAAGGAGGCGGCATGATGGGTGAAATGATCCTGATCCTCGTTTCGGCCATGCTGGTCACGAATTTCACCCTCTTCTACTTCCTGGGGCTCTGCCCCTTCTTGGGAGTATCGGGGAAGGTGGGGACGGCCCTCCGAATGGGGTTGGCGAACATCTTCGTCATGACCATCACCTCCCTGGTGGCCTCGTTCCTGAACGTCTACGTGCTTCCCCATGCGCCGTACCTCAGGATCATCTCCTTCATCGTGGTCATCGCGTCACTGGTGCAGATCGTGGAGATGGTGATCAAGAAGGTGAGCCCAACGCTCTTCCGGGAGTTGGGGATCTTCCTTCCTTTGATCACGACGAACTGCGCGATCCTGGGTCTGGCGGTATTCCAGACCGGGAGGGGCTACACTTTCATCGATGGGCTTTTCTATGCCGTGGGCGCCGGCCTGGGGGTGACTCTGGCTCTGGTCCTCATGGCCTCCATCCGTGAGAAGGTGGAGTTGTCGGACGTTCCGGCAGTGGCCCGGAACATGGGTTTGGTGTTGATTTTGGCCGGGACACTGTCCCTGGCCTTCATGGGCTTTTCCGGGCTGTTTACCTCATGATGGCCTTGGTAGGCGTCCTGGGAGCGGCGGTTCTTTTTGCCATTTTTGCCTTTACGGCTATACGTAGCGGCACCCGTCTCGAGGGGGGAGGGAATTGCCATGGGGACGTCGGTTCCCATGACTCCTGCACCCTCCCGGATGACTGCGACGGGTGTGGACACGCCAAGAATGCGTCCGGGTGGTGGCCTGCTGACGGAGTGAAGGACGGAGATCGACGATGACGGTTGAGAATCGGAAGCAGCCCTTGCCCAGCCGGAGAGACTTCATCTCTCTCGGGGTCGGGGCCTTCGTGGTCGGAACCATTCCCTTTGCGGCGAGAGGGCGGCAGCGTCTGGTTCGCCGGACCCTGCCCACCATGGGAACTCTTGGGGAAGTGGCGGTGGTTCACCGGGACCAGAAATATGCCCAGGGCGCCATCGACGCTGCGTTCCAGGAGCTGCAACGAGTGGAGTTCCTCCTCACTCGTTTCCGGGCCGATTCGGAGGTCGGAATGGCCAACCTCTCGGCGTTCTCCGGGCCGCAGAACGTTTCGGCTGAAACGGCTGCGGTGTTGCGTTCGGCGCTTGAGTGGGCCGACGCCACCGAGGGTGCTTTCGACCCCTGCCTGGCCCAGGCGGTAGCTCTCTGGGACGTTGGGAACCGGACTCAGCCTCCGGACCTTGAAGAGGTGCACCGCTTCGAAAGGCGGGGCCTCTTCAAATCCCTCGAGCTCGGCGAGAGCAAGGGCCAAGATATCGTCCTCTTCCATGACCAGGACCTCGGCATCGACCTGGGAGGGATCGGGAAGGGATATGGTGTGGACCGGGCGGTGGATGTGCTTCGTTCCTGGGGAATCCAGGGTGCCTTGGTGAACGTCGGGGGTGACCTGTATGCCCTGGGCGTGTCGGAGGACGGGGACCCCTGGAACGTGGGAGTCAGGTCTCCGGATGATCCCAAGGCGCTGGCCACGACGTTGAAGATGAGCGATCGTGCCGTGGCGACCTCCGGGGACTATCAGCAGTTCTTCGACCACGGAGGCAAGCGTTACCACCACCTCCTGGATCCGGCCACGGGGGCTCCTTCCCAGACACCGACCCGGAGTGTGACGGTTGCGGCGGAGTCCTGCATGGCCGCTGACGCCGGGGCCACTACCGCTTTCGTCGCCTCGGTGGAGGCGACTCGGAGCATCCTGAGTGCTGTGGTCGCTGGCACGGAGGTAGTCCACACGGTGTAAGGTGTGGAGCGGCACCTGAGCCGGGGAAGGCGGGTAGGATGGGACTCAGGCTCAGCACTCGGCTCTGAGTGTCGAATGGAAAAGGGGGGCGCCGTATGAGGACCCAGAAGGCGTATTGCTCCGCCTGCGACCGGCAGGTGGAGGTCGTTGTTCCGGAAGACCTTCCTGAGGGTTCCCTCCCTTCGGCCCATGACCCTGCCGGCTGTATCTGCCTGGAGTTTGGAGAATCCTGCACGGGATCCCTTTGCCCCCTCTTCGAAATCCCCACCGGGCAGATGGAGGAGAATTACCGCCAGATCGTGAAGGAGATCCGGGAGGGGCGAGGTGGGAATTGGAAAGGTGGCGAGGGGAAGGATGAGGACTAGAGAGCCATGACAGAAAAGGTGGAGAGCCGAAAGACCTTTTGCACCCACTGCCAGAAGGAAGTGCTGGTGGCCATCACCCCCGCCGCTTCCCGGGACGGGCAAGCCATGATTCAGGATCACGACGAGGTGGTTTGCCTGGATTTCGGCGACGAGTGTGACGGCGAGGTGTGCCCTCTTTCCCGGTTCCGTCCCGTGGTCATGGGGGTGAGGCTGGCCCGAAGCGGACTCCGAGAGGAATGGACGACGGTCCGGGCCCAGTGTGAAGGGTGTGGACAGGTATCCGATCTCAAGGTTCTGGACCGGGAACACGCCTTTTGTGTTCTCTGCGGGACCACCAATACATGGATGGTGTTGGAGTTCGATGACCAGGGGCAGGTGGTGGTGACGGGGCGAAAGAAAGGGTAAGGAGGTCTCAGCTTCGCAACAGATACGCGATTAATCCTGCCGGTAGGGCCCATCCTACTTCGTGACGCTGCACTCCAGACCGCGTAGCGACAATCCCCGTTGACCGTCCTGATGCCCCGATAGTCTGAAACGCTCGCCCCCATCCTCGGTCGACGAACTTTGACTCGATGCACGTGGCAGTAAACTCCGCCGAGACGAAGTCGATTTCAGCCCGAGTCGCCGATCGGTAGTAGAGCAAGCGATCGTGGCGCATTGCCGCACCGGGCGACTGGTGCTCGAGTGCGCGCAGAGCGGAAAGAGCCAACTGCTGCTCGGAAAGTACGGTGGGATCCGGTGGGGTGCCTGCACCGAACTTGGAGGCGATCCGCGCAAGATTCGGGTCCGTGAAGTACCACTTCGACTGTGACCTCGGCTTGGGCGCCAGCCCCTGTTCGCGATGCACAGGGAATGCCACGAATGCCCTTCGAAGCGCATCCAGCCGTTGCTCTGCGGTTCCGGTGGCGATGTTCACAGTCTGCGCCACGGCATGGACCGACAGAAGGGAGGCCAAAGATGAGGTAAGTGATCGAAGGATGGCTTGCGTCTGCGTCTGGGTAAGGCCCGATCCGGCGAACGCATCTCCGTGAATGACGTCCCAAAGAGCCTCAAAGAGCGCCCGGTCTTTCTGGTCGGAAGGCGCGATCTCAGCGGCGACGGCTTGTGGGTATCCCCCTATCCGAAGGTAATGATCCCAGCTATCGATCAGGGCTGGGACCCAGGGTCGGTATTCGGAAACAACAGCTTCCATTGTGTCGTCATCGGCAAGGTCGGAGACGTTCAGGTTGGGCGAAGGGGGAAGCTCAACGCCGAGAGCGCTCGCTACTTCGACGAACCCCATCTGAAACAAGACGCGATCGCTTCGCGTCGCATTCCGCCGTCCAGCGAGAAGCTTCCTCGCTTCATCAAATTTGGCGGAGGAAGACCCGGTTAGTACGACGGTGTCAGCGGAAAACGAAGGATGGCTGTCCCGCAGCCGTTTGATCATTGGGGGCCAAGAGCCATGAACGCCAGTGATTTCGTCAATTACCCAGAGCCGTTCCCCCGGCAGCCCCTCCAACCATTGATCGCTCCCTCTTCGGACGATGTCTACCACATCCTGGTCGCTTCGCCCCTCAACGGACACGTGGAGGATGCGGCGGGGGGAGTGGCCGCTACGAATCCGCTCGGCGACGACCTGTTTCAGCGCCGTGGACTTTCCCACACGCCGTGGGCCGCGGAGTATGTACAGACCACCAGGGGACATGTCATCCAGTGGCCGGGGCTCGTAAGCTAAAGGCGATGTCCTCGCGACCCGTAGCTGAACATCACGACGCTCCCATCCGTGTGGATCTCGCCACCAAGGATTGGCCTCCACCAACTCGACATCGATTTCATCTGCCCGCACAAGCACCTCCAGATTCTCCTTGTTGTTCATCGGGTTGTAGATAAGTATACATGTGTTGCGCTGCAATGGTAATATGGGTGTATAGCGGTGGAAACCCGGGAAGGCCTGGAGGGTGGAGGATGTAGAAGCCTCCAGCCTGGGTCATATCGCCCCACGCCCATTTAGGACCCGCCACCGGTCCCC
>JBDRDQ010000108.1:0-3249 GCA_043820695.1 Gemmatimonadota bacterium
CTCGGCCGGCTATACCACCGGGATCGTCACCGGGCTTCAAGCGTTGGGCAGCGCCTTTTTCCACCCCAATATCCTTTTCCTCCCGCTGCTCAAGGACGTCAGTCGGCATCCGGAGCTGGAGGAGGTGATCCGGGAGGCCCGCAGGCTGAAGGTCGGAATCATGGTGTTGGGGCTCCATGAGCAAGCCGGGGTCGGGCGGGCCAGCGTCATCAACCTCTGGATCTCCCCTCGGGAGAAACTCCAGTCCATCCAGGCATTTCTACGGGAGACGAATCAGGATCTGGGAATCCTCACCGCGGTTCGTCTGGCCCGTTCCTGGAAGGGCGAGTTGAATCTCATCACCGCCGTGGACCGCGAGGAGGAGGTTATTTCCATCCACCAACACCTCGATGAAATGAGAGACCTTTGCCGAATCCAGGCCTCGGCCCGTTCCCTTGTGTATGCGGGGTCGTTCCAAGAGGCGATCCAAAAGGCCCCCCAGGCCGACCTGCACATTCTCGGCCTACCCGCTGGGAGTCCCCTTTCGGGAGCGCTTCAGATCGTGCAGGCTAGCCGAGCCAGTTGCCTTTTCGTAGTGGATTCGGGACTCGAGAGCGCCCTGGCCTGACCCTGTCGGACAGGGGGACGTAGTGGAAACACCCGCAGAGGTGTTCGCGGGTATGCTTGATCCGCGAGGAGATCCTTGTGTTTTCCCGGTCGTAGTATTCCCCTACGAGCACGACCATGCACGAACCATTTTCCAAGGACCTCTAATGGCTTTCGACCCGGACATCCCCGCAGGCGTCGACCGACGCCACTTCCTGAAGCTGGCGGCCAGCGCCGCCGCAGCCACCGGCCTCGCTCCGGGAGCTTTTGGCGCAGGAACCCTTCTCGGTCAGGAGCGACCCCCCACCGCCACGGGTCAGGAAGCCCCTCCTCCGGTGCCATTGGGGAACGGAGAGCCTCCGGCCTTCGTGTTCCAAGCCTATCCGGGGGGCACCGGTTCCCTTCTGGAGAAGATGTGGAGGGAGGATGGCGGCTCTCCTTTTGAGCGCTCCCCCTTCGAGATCGAGCCCTGGAGTGGCCCGGTCCCCGGGACCGAGGAGGATGTCGCCTTCCTTCCCGTCCATCGCCTCGCTGCGCTCATCCGGGGGCGGCATATCTCCCCAACCGAGTTGACCGAAATCTATCTTGGAAGGCTCAAACGGTACGACCCGGTTCTCCTCTGTGCCGTGACCATTCTGGAGGGGCGCGGTCGGGAGGAGGCCCAGGAGGCCGAGGCGGAGATCCGGGCCGGTCAGTGGAAGGGGCCCCTGCATGGCATTCCCTGGGGAGTGAAAGACCTTTTCACTGTGGCTGGAGCGCCCACGACGTGGGGGTCCGAGGCCTTCAAGGATCAGGTGGTGGAGGAAGACGCCGATGTGGTTCGGAGGATGAGGGAGGCGGGGGCCGTCCTCATCGCCAAGCTTTCCACCGGGGAGTTCGCCCGGGGCGATCAGTGGTACCGAGGTAGAACCAACAACCCGTGGAACATCGAGCAGGGGTCCAGCGGCTCGTCGGCGGGTCCATCTTCCGCCACGGCTGCCGGGTGTGTCGCTTTCGGAATCGGAAGTGAAACCCAGGGATCCATTACATCACCGGCCCGCCGCTGTGGGTTGAGCGCCCTCCGCCCAACGTTCGGCCGGGTCTCCCGACATGGTGGGATGGTCCTGGCCTGGAGCATGGACAAGGTAGGGCCCCTTTGCCGGTCCATTGAAGATTGCGCTTTGGTGTTCAACACCATCCATGGCGCCGATGAAAAGGATCCGGCCACCCTTACGACGCCCTTCCGCTTCCAGCGGAACCCTGACCTCTCCGCCCTTCGGATCGGCTATGACGAGGACGCTCCTGAGGCCTTCGTCGAGGCTCTTCGGGCGCTGGGCGCCGATCCCAAGCCAATGACCGGGATCCCCAGCGGAAGCTCCAATGCCCTCAACGTCGAATCGGCAGCTGCCCTCGACTTCCACATCGCTCCACAGATCGAGGCCGAAGCTTCGCTACCCGAAACTTTGTCGGAGGAGGAGCTCCGCGGTCGGAACCGCTTCCGAAGTGGTCGGGACGTTTCGGCCCTGGATTTCGTTCAGTCCCAACGACGGCGATACCTCCTGATGGTGGGGATGGCCGAGGCCATGGAAGGATTCGACATGTTCGTGAGTGGCCGTGGCGAGGTCGGCCTTACGAACCAGACAGGTCATCCCGCGGTGGTGGTCCCTTACGACTTCGGAGGCGACAATCCTCAACCCCTCACCACGACCATCATCGGAGATCTGTTCACCGACGATAAGATCCTCAGCGTGGCCCACGCCTACCAACGGTCGACGGACTGGCACCTCAGGCGGCCGGACCTGAGTAGGGTGGGTTCCTAGGGAGAAGACCAGGATCGGCCGGGTGGGGACGAACCTAAGATTCCCCCCCGTCCTTCAACCGCCATAGATACCAGGAGGCGACGCTGCGGAGAGGCGCCCAGGCCTCGGCCCGCTCCAGGGCTGCCCCGGGAGTTGGCCGCTCCGCCAAACCATCCAGCATGCGGATCCCCTCCTGGAGCCCCAGGTCCCCGGGGGCGAAAACGTCCAGTCTGCCCAGATGAAAGAGGAGGAACATCTGGGCGCTCCATTCTCCGATCCCCCAGACCGCCGTGAGCTGCCTCTCCACCTCCTCATCGGACAATGTGGAGAGGCTCCGGAGTCTCAGTTCCCCGACTTCGACCTTTTCTGCCAGGTCCCGAATGGCCCGAAGCTTACTCCTCGACAGGCCGGCCCCCCTCAACTCTTCGTCGGGCACGACCAGGAGTTCGGCCGGGGTTGGAAAACGGTGTGGGTTCGGGCCAAGAGCCTTCACACGACCGTGAATGGTTCGGGCCGCCCCGGTGGCCAGCTGCTGATAGATGATGATCCTGGCCAGAGTGTGGAAATAGGGGAGCCTGGGCTGGGCTGGCAGCTCAGGGAAGGGAGGGAGCTTCTTCATGACCTTCCCAAGAACCGGATCCCTGCGGGCGAGGGCTCGAAGCTGAGCAGGTGTCGGCTTCATGGCCGGCCTCCCATGGCGCCTGCAGGCTCCTTGACATGGGCCAGCCAACGCGCAGACACCTCCCGCCTGGGGAGGTCGGGTCCCTCAATCTCCAGACGAAGGCCGTACCCGCCGCCGGACTGGAAGTACCTCACCTCGATGGGGTGCCATCCCCGGTGGAGCGCGACCTGCCCGGCTCGCTCTGCCATGGAGTGAGGTCCATCG
>JBDRDQ010000109.1:0-4504 GCA_043820695.1 Gemmatimonadota bacterium
TCCAGGCTCAGTTGGATGAGGCGGTGGGGCAGGTACCCATGGTGGATGACCTATTGAACGGACGTTTGGCCGTCCGATAGGACGGGCTGAAGAGACCACGCGGGCTGAAGAGACTACGCGGGCTGAAGAGACTACAGGGAAAGCTCAAAGATGATCATAGAGAAGAAGGATCAGACGATGAACGCTAGCACCCGGGGCATCCCGGCCAGCCGAGGCTCCCAACGAGGAGCCCGCCGCGGCGCCCAACGAGGCCTTCTCCTCTCCATTCTCCTCCTCCTGCCCCTGGGCCTCTGGGCTTGTGGGGGCGGCGAAGCCGAGGGCTCGGAAGAGGAGGCCGCGTATACCCGGATTCTCAACGTCGAGGTGGTTACGGTGGAGACCTCCTCCTTCAATGAGGTCATTCGCGTCACGGGGACGGTCCAAGCTGACAAGGATGTGGTGATTTCCGCAGAAGAGAGCGGCGTCATCCGGGAGATCCTGGTCGAAAAGGGCGCTTGGGTCCAAGCCGGACAGGCCATGTTCCGGATGGGCGCCGAGCTTCTGGAAGCCCAGGTGGACCAGGCCAGGGCCCTCTCCAACCTGGCCCGGGAAAGCTGGGAGCGCCGCAAACGGCTTTATGAGGAAGATCGGGTGGGTTCGGAGCTGGTCTACCTGGAGGCCAAGTACGGTGCTGAGCAGGCTGCAGCGAATCTGAGCCTCCTGGAGGAACGTTTGTCCCGGACCGTCATCCGGGCGCCCATCGCCGGCGTCCTGGACAGTCGAGAGATCGAGGTGGGGACCATGGTGGGCGCCGGCACGCCGGTGGCCAGGATCATCGATAACGATCCCGTGAAGATCACTGGGGGGATGCCGGAGCGATATGCCACCGACGTTCGCCCGGGGGCCGAAGCCACGGTGACCTTCGACGTTCTCCCGGGGGAGTCCTTTCCGGGCCGGATCTGGTATGTGGGGGCGGTGGTGAACCCCCGGAACCGAACCTTTCAGGTGGAGCTCAGGCTCCCGAACCCCGGGGGGTTCATCAAGCCGGAGATGGTGGCCAACGTGAGGGTGGTCCGGCAAACCCTGGAGGAGGCCATGGTGGTTCCCCAGGAAGCTCTGGTTCGGGTTGAAGACGGCTACGTCGTCTTTGTGGTGGAGAATGAAGAGGGCGTCGACCTGGTCCGCTCCCAGCTGGTGGAGTTGGGGCCGACTCAGCAGAACAGAGTGGTGGTCCTTTCCGGAATCGAGCCTGGCGACAGGCTCATCGTGGTGGGGCAGCAATCGGTTGCCGCCGGAGACCGGGTCAACGTGGTGAGGGGGAGGTAGGGGCCGACCATGACCAAGCAACCGGAGAACGGAAGGGGCAAGGCCCCACCGAAGACCGCCGAGGAGCTTAAGGAGTTCAAGGAATTCCCACTCACCTCCTTCGCCATCGATCACAGCACCAGCGTGATCCTCCTCTTCATCATCGTGGCCATTGCCGGGATCGTCACTTACACCCGGATTCCCAAGGAGTCTTTCCCGGAGCTGGAGATCCCCATGATCGCGGTGAGCACCGTGTATCCAGGGGTGTCTCCCGCCGACATCGAGACGCTGGTGACCCGGCCCATCGAAGATGAGCTGAACACCATCGGGGACATCAAGGAGCTCACGTCCACCTCGGTGGAGGGGTATTCCAGCGTCGTGGCTGAGTTCGAGACCACGGTGGATCTCGGCGAGGCGCTCCAGCGGGTCAGGGAGAAGGTGGACCTGGCCAAGCCGGAGCTCCCGGAGGATGCCGAGGATCCCGCAATCATGGAGTTCAACTTCGAGGACGTACCCATCATGCAGGTGAACCTATCCGGTGAATACGGGTTGGTTCGCCTGAAGGAGATCGGGGAGGATCTCCAGGACAAGATCGAACAGATCCCGTCCATTCTCCGGGTGGATCTCCGAGGGGGGTTGGAGCGGGAAGTGAAGGTGGATGTGGATCTGGGCAAGCTGAAGTTCTACGGCCTGGAGCTGATGGATGTCGTGGAGGCGATCTCTTCGGAGAACGTGAACATTCCCGGCGGAACCATCGATGTGGGGGCCTTCAAGTATCTGGTCCGGATCGACGGAGAGTTCGAGGACCCGGCCGTCATCGAAGATCTCGTGGTCACCACGGAGGACGGCAGGCCCGTCTACGTTCGGGACGTAGCCAGGGTGGAGTTCGGATTCTCGGAACGGGAGACCTATGCCCGTCTGGACGGGACGCCGGTGGTGACGTTGGACATCGTGAAGCGGACGGGGCAGAACATCATCGAATCCGCGGATGCCGTGAAGGCGGCCGTCGCCGAGATGGCACCTCTTCTTCCGCCCAGCACGGTGGTGAAGATCACCTCGGATATGTCCGAGGAAATCCGCATGATGGTGAGCAGTCTGGAGAACAACGTCATCTCCGGACTTCTTCTCATTGTCGGGGTCCTTTTCCTTTTCTTGGGCGTCAGGACCTCCGTTTTCGTGGCGTTGTCCATTCCCACCTCCATGTTTCTCTCCTTTCTGGTCCTGGGCCTGATGGACGTGAGCATGAACATGATCGTGCTCTTCTCCCTCATCCTGGCCCTGGGGATGTTGGTGGATAACGCCATCGTTATCGTGGAGAACATCTATCGGTACCTCGAGGAGGGGTGGGACCGGGTCACGGCTTCGAAGAAAGCCACCGGGGAGGTGGCCATGCCGGTCATCGCTTCCACCCTGACGACCCTTGCCGCCTTCGCACCCCTCATGTTCTGGCCCGGGATAATCGGGGACTTCATGGGGTACCTGCCCCTCACCCTCATCATCACCCTTTCCAGCTCCCTGTTCGTGGCTCTGGTCATCATTCCGACCCTGTGTTCCAAGTACATCCGGCTGGAGGGTGAGCCGAAGAAGCCCTTCACCAAGGTCGCCCGGCGCACCTCCATCGGCCTGGCAGGGCTCTTCCTGCTCATCGTGGCCGGCATCAACTGGCTAACGGCCGTTCTCTTCGTCCTTACGGCTGTCCTGGCCATCGGCGCCCACAGGCTGGTCCTCCACCGAATGGAGAGTTGGTTCCAGGATAGGGGGATCCCCTCCTGGATCCGGCTCTACGAGAAGCAACTTTGGTGGGCCCTCGAGCACCGGTTGGTCGTCTTGGCCGGGGCCGCAGGCGTGTTCATTCTCACCATCCTGGCCTTCGTCGCTCTCAACAACGGCGTCGAGTTCTTTCCTGAGAGCATCCCACCCAGCCAGGTCTGGGCGACCGCGGAGGGGCCCGTGGGGACCAGGGCCGAAGTTACCAACCGGGTGGCTGCGATCCTGGAGGAGGAGGTCAAGGGCTTCGCCGGAATGGCGGACGCCGAGTCGGTGGTGACCACGGTGGGCTCCGGGGGCGGGAGCTTCATGGAGCAGGGGCCGGGAGGCCCGGAGGCCGGCCGGGTTACCATCCAGTTCGTGGATTTCCAGGATCGGTCTTTCGACGCCTTCGAGACTCTGGCCCAGATGCAGGGCCAGTTGGGGAAGGATCTGGCCGGGGTCACGATCACCGTGGACCAAATGGACATGGGACCCCCCACGGGGAGTCCCGTCAATATCGAGATTATCGGTGAGGATCCGGCGGTTTTGAGGGCCCTCTCCGACGAGGCCATTCAGATTCTGGAAGACGACCCGGTCTATCCCAAGCTTGTAGGGCTGGAAAGTGACCTGGACCAGGCACGGCCCGAGCTTTCGGTGCTGGTGGATCGTGAGAAGGCTGCCCTTTACGGCCTCTCCACCTCCCGGGTGGGTATGGCGGTTCGTGGCGCCATCAACGGCATCGAGGCTGCGAAGTACCGGACGGGCAACGATGAGTACGACATCGTGGTGCGGTTGGCTCCGGAGTGGCGGAGCGAACTCAACGCTTTGGAAGATCTGACTGTCATGGACGAAGGGACGCAGATTCCCCTGGTCTCGGTGGCGACCTGGAAGGTGGGTGAAGGCCTCGGATCCATCCGGCGGAAGGATATGGCCCGGGTGGCCACCGTGAGTTCGGACGTGGCCAGCGGGTACAACAGCAACGCCGTCCTGGGCGAGGTGAGGGCAACGTTGGCGGGTTTCGAGGAGGCATTGCCACCAGGCTACATGATCAAATATACCGGTGAGAGCGAAGAACAGGATGAGGCCAGCCAGTTCCTCTCCACTGCCTTCTTGTTGGCCCTGGCGCTCATGGGGTTCATCCTCATCTCACAGTTCAACTCCATCGTGAAACCGGTCATCATTCTGAGCTCTGTCATCATGTCCACTGTGGGCGTCCTCGCGGGCCTCATGGTTTTCAACATGCCCTTCGTCATCATCATGACGGGGTTGGGGATTATTTCGTTGGCAGGGATCGTGGTGAACAACGCCATCGTACTGATCGACTATATCGACATCCTTCGGAAACGGGATGGCATGGACCGGAGACAAGCTCTGGTCCAGGGCGGTAAGACCAGGTTTCGGCCGGTGATCCTCACTGCCGCCACGACGGCGCTGGGGCTGGTGCCCCTGGCCATTGGCCTCAACTTCGATT
>JBDRDQ010000110.1:0-3193 GCA_043820695.1 Gemmatimonadota bacterium
CAGATTGGGCGACTGGTGGAGCGCCTCAAGGCCGAGGGGGAGTGGGAGAACACCCTCCTGGTGATCGGGGCCGACCACAGCATCAACGCCGCCGCCGGAGACCTGCGGTTCCTCATGCAGGATACCCTCCCGCCGGGTTGGACCTACGACACCCCGTACTTCCGTCCCGGCGTCGGCAGGGTTCCGCTTCTTTTCATCTGGCCCGGGCACATCCGGGGGGGCCAGAGGTTCTCCGAGCCGGCGGTCTCCATGATCGACGTCCTGCCCACCATCCTGGACCTGGTGGGCCTGCCCTTGCCCGAGATCATGCAGGGGCAGTCCCTGGCTCCCCTCCTGCTGGGGACGGGAGGCGTGGAGCCCCGGCAGGTGGTTTTCGACCAGTTCACGGTGGACCAGGAAACCGGGGAACTCAGGGGTAGGCTAGAAGTGCTGGACGGCCGCTGGGGCGCGTCGCTCGAGATCAACCCGGAGCTTCCGGAGGGGGACGAAACCGAGGAGGAGGCCCAGTGGAGACGTCCCGTTCCCTTCCTCCTCTACGACCTCTGGAACGACCCCTACTGCCTGCACAGCCTGCACGAGGAGCGACCCGACCTAGTGGAGAAGTACACGGCGTTTCTGGAGGCTCAGTGGGAGGCCCACCAGGCACTGGGCCAATACTTCACGGCGGCCGAAGACGTGGTGCTGACCGCCGAGCAGCTCGAGATGCTGAGAACGTTGGGATATATCCGGTAGGTGGGAGGGAGGGGTGGTCGGGCGGAGGATGACAGTAGTTGGCTGCCCCGGACCGGTGGCCGGAAAGGAGTGGTGCCGTGCTTCGTTTCGCCGCCCGCGCGCTGGGCGCAGGTTGGACCCGCGGGGTCTCCTGGACGCTGCTCCCGGCCTTGCTCTGCCTTGGTTGCGGCGGGCCAGCGCCGCTCACCGTGGACATGCCACTCCATCTCGAGGAGCATCTCGATGCGGCGGTGATCGTGGGCTCGGAGATTCCGCCAGATGTCCCGCAGCCGGTAGAGTGGAGCTTCGACGAGCCGCAGCCCGGCTGGATTGCCGCCCCTCCTCCACCGTTCCCTGCGGGCATTCAGCCAGCGGGCGTCTCCCAGACGGACGAAGCGCTCCGCATCGCGCTGGGCCCTTCCAACGAGAGGTCCTTTGGGTGGCTGTTGGGGGGCGTGTGCGTAGATGTCCCGGAGTGGGATCACCGAGACTGGGCCGAGGTGTTGATCCGGGCGCAAAGCACCGGTCCAGGGTTCGTCGGTCTCGCTTTCAACGTGCGGCGCCGGGAAGGGATTCTCGATGACGAGTCCCCAGGAGCCTACGAGGCAACAGGGGGGGATACACCCGTCATCGGCGACAGCACCGTGCACACGTACCAGTTGGCGTTCGAGCCGGACCAGGCCTGGGATGAGCCCGTGAGGCAATTCTGCCTGACGATGGCAAGCCGGGCTCCATTCCAGCTCGAGATCCTGTCGATCTCGGTTCTACCCGTCGAAGCCTCCTTTGCGGATAAGCCAGCGGGGATACTCGAGGTTGAGCGTGGCCAGAACTTTCGGCGCACCCTTTTCGTCCACACACCGGCCCGAGTCCAGTACCGGGTGAGGGTACCCGAGGGCGGGCGTCTCGACACCGGTCTGGGCATCCTTCGGCCCGGATCCGCCACCAGGTTCCGCGTAACGGTGGCCCCGGAGGGGGCCCCGGCCGACACGCTCCTGGACGAGAGCTACAGCGATCGCAGCGCCTGGGGTCAGCGCTCCCTCGACTTCTCCGAGTATGGCGGACAGACCGTCACCCTCTCCCTGGAAGCGGAGTCGGAGGTGGAGGGGAGCGTGGCCCTCTGGGGCGCTCCCACCCTCACAGGTTTTCGCACTACCGACAAACCCAATGTCATCTTCTACATCATCGACGGGGCCGGTGCCGAGTACTTGAGCGTCTACGGTTACAACCGTCGGACCACGCCGAACCTCGAGCGCCTGGCCGCCGAAGGGGCCTTGTTCGAGCGGGCTTACAGCAACTCCAGCTGGACTCTGCCCTCCACGACCTCGTTCATGACGTCCCTGCAGACCAGCGTGATGGGGGGTGCGAAGGGCGGGTACAACCTCGTCCCGGAAAACGCCCGGACTATGGCTCAGCACATGCACGCCGCCGGATACCAGACCGGCGTGTTTACGGCCAATCCGAACGCTGGAAGATTGGGTGGACTGGAGCGGGGGGTGGACTCCTTCCAGGAGGGCTGGACGGCGTTCTCGTACTATGATAGGAACTGGAACCGATCCTCCAGCTACCTCCACGAGAGCTTTTGGCGTTGGCGGGAAACTTATCCGAGGGAGCCGTACTGGGGGCACTTCCAGACCGTGGACATCCATGGAGACTTCCCGGCCCCGGCCCCCTTCGGAGGGCTCTTCGTCAGCGCCGAGGAGGCCAGGCTGTGGGGAGAGTGGAGGAACCGTTTTCAGGAAGAGGGCCTCGCCTGGACATTGGACAGGGACGCCTTTGAGACGCTGGAGGTTGACCGGGTGGCGTTCTTCACCCTGATGCAGGGCATGTATGACGAGGCTCTGGCGTACAACGACTACCAGATTGGACGGCTGGTGGAGCGACTCAAGGCCGTGGGGGAGTGGGAGAACACCCTCCTGGTGATCGCTGCTGACCACAGCATCGCTGCCGCAGCGGGTGACCTGAGATACTTCAGGGAGGATTCGCTGCCACCTTCCTGGGCAATGAGGAACCCCTACTTCCGTCCCTCCATCAGCAGGGTCCCGCTGATGTTCATCTGGCCTGGGCACATCCAAGCTGGCCAGAGGTTCTCCGAGCCGGCGGTCTCCATGATCGACGTTCTGCCCACCATCCTGGATCTTGCAGGGTTGCCGTTTCCGGACGTCGTGCAGGGGCGGTCCCTCGCGCCGCTGCTCCTGGGGACCGGGGGAGTGGAGAATCGCCCGGTGATCCTGGATGAGTTCGACCTGGACCAGGAAACCGGGGAGCTCCGCGGCATCCTGGAGGTCATCGATGGCCGCTGGGGTGCGTCGCTCGAGATCAACCCCTGGCCGCCGGGGAAAGGCAAGCCGGAGATGTGGAGGCGCCCCGTCCCTTTCCTCCTCTTCGATCTTTGGAACGACCCCTACTGCCTGCACAGCCTGCACGAGGAGCGGCCCGACCTGGTGGAGAAGTACACGGCTTTCCTCGAGGCGCAGTGGGAGGC
>JBDRDQ010000111.1:0-2521 GCA_043820695.1 Gemmatimonadota bacterium
TTCCAGAGCCAGGCGTGGGCCGAAAGGTTCTTTTCCCAGGCCGGATTCAGTGCCAGGGGCTGGGCCTTCTCGTCCACCGGAAGGGGGGTGGACCCGGTGGTGTCGACCCCGATCCCGATGATGGCTTCCCGGGGAAAACCAACGTCCCCGTCGGCGTCTTCCAGAGCGTCCCGGACCGACTCTCTCAGGCCCACCAGATAGTCCGCCGGGTTTTGCCGGGCCAGGTGGGGATCCCGGGAATCCAGCAGGACGCCGCTATCCCCAGACAGATAGTCGAACACGCAGCTTCCAACGGTCGAACCGTCGGCGCAGCTTACGACGACCGCCCGGACCGAGTTGGTGCCAAAATCCAGACCAAGGGTGAAAGCGCTCATGGTTCTGCCTTTGGTTCGGGACGAAGGTCCGGCCCCTACCCCCGGAAGTAGAGGTAGGCCATGAGAATCATGACGAGGACGGCGACAGACCCCATGACATCCCTTCGGTCCCAGCTTGCCCGGGATTCGGCCCGGTGCTCGTCGGTGACGGTTGCGAAGGTGAGACCGGAGATCCTCTCATACGATGGTTCCGCCGTGGCGTAGCTAACACCCACCATGACCAGAACCGACGCCAGGAAAATGAAGAGGCTGTAGTACTGGAAGTAGATGTTGTTCACGATCCAGAGGAAGGAACCCTCCGCATATCCCCCCTCGAACCCTCCCAGCCCCAGGCTCACCGGTGTGTCCACGGCCAGGCGAAACGCTCCCAGGAAGAACCCCGAGATGAGGGCGGCGAGGGCCCCTTGGGCGTTCAGCCGTTTCCAGAACACTCCCAGGAAGAAGACGGTGAAGATGGGCGGAGCCAGATAACCCTGGACCCCCTGGAGGTATTCGTAGAGGCCCCTGGACCCTTGAATGACGGGGATCCAGAGGAGGCCGATGAGGACCATGACCGAGGTGGCGACCCGGCCTACCCACACCAGGCGGAGCTGCGAGGCGCCCGGCCTGAACTTCTGGTAGAGGTCCATGGTGAAGAGGGTGGACGAGGCGTTGAACACGCCTGCCAGAGAGCTCATGAGGGCCGCAAGGAGGCCGGCAACCACCAATCCCCTGACCCCCACCGGAAGAATGCTGGTGACCAGCAGGGGGTAGGCGGCCTGGGACACCTCGGTGATGGCGTTGCCCTGAGCGTCCACCATGACGTTGAGGGCGGAGAATTCGCCGGTCCGGGCCAGGGCAAGGGCGATCATGCCAGGGATGATGAAGATGAACACGGGCAAGATCTTCAGGATGCCGGCGAAGATGCTACCCCGCCGAGCCTCCTGTTCGTTGCGGGCGCCCAGGGCCCTCTGGACGATGTACTGGTCCGTGCACCAGTACCACAGCCCGATGATGGGCGCGCAGAAGAGCATCCCCAGCCAGGGATAGTTCTGGTTGAAGTACCAGGCCAGCCGGCCCTCCTCCATGACCGGCGCCCAACTCCCTTCCACCCCTGCGGGAATCAGAGGCTTCCAGAGGTTGAACATGTCCGGATCGAGGGCCGCCCGAAAACCGTCCCAACCCCCGAGGTGCCGGAGCCCGAAGATGGTCAGGAGCCCCGAGCCGACCACTAGGACAAGGGTCTGGAGGGCTTCGGTGTAGGCTACGGCCCCCATCCCACCGGCAACGGTATAGACTCCGGTAAGAAGGATGACCGTCACCGACCCGATCCAGAAGCTGTTCCAGACCGTACCCGCGATCTCCAGCTGAAGGTCGGGGAGGAGGGCTGCGAAGACGATGCCTCCGGCGAAGATCCCCACGGCGATCTTGGTGAGGACGTAGCTCACCAGGGAGATGACGGAGAGAACCCACCGGGCTCCGGGAGAGAAGCGCTTCTCCAGGAACTCGGGCATGGTGTACACCCGGGAGCGCATGAAGAAGGGGACGAACACCCAGGCCAGCACCAAAAGACACCAAGCGTGGAGTTCGTAGTGGGCCATGGCCACGCCGTCGGTGGCTCCGGAGCCGGCCAATCCCACCAGGTGCTCGGAGCCGATGTTGGACGCGAAAATCGAGGCGCCGACGATGAACCAGCCCAGATTCCTGTTGGCCAGGAAGTAGTCGTCGGGGGTGTTCTTCCGCCGTTTGAACACCCACCCGGCCAGGCCGAAGACCACTGCGAGGTAGGCAAGGATGATGAGCCAATCGAGGAGGGCCATGGCCTCGTTCCTGTCCGGTCGGGAGTCGAACCCTTTCCCGCCCCGTCCGGGTGCCGGGGCGGATTGGGGGGAAAGTGTAGGGGGGGCGCCGGTAGGCCAGCAAGGCGATCGCCACGGGGGGTCGCCTCGAGGCCCGCTCGCTTCGAGGTGGAGCTTTGAGGCGGCGCTTCGAGGCCCGCTCAGTTGAAGACGCTCCGAGGCGTGCGCTCCTTGAGGCCATTTCCGGGACGATGGCGTATCTTGCTGCCATGATCAGACCCATTCGAATTGCTACCCTGGCCGTGTTATGCGCCGGTTGCGCCAGAGAACCTCCGGACATCGAACCGATCTCTCCAACCCCTTCAGCGG
>JBDRDQ010000112.1:0-2561 GCA_043820695.1 Gemmatimonadota bacterium
TACTTCAACACCAGTTCGAGCCTCGAGGACCTCTGGGGTGAGGAAGACATGTTTCAAACGGAGAACTTCGGAGACGGTGGCTTTTCCTGGGGTCTGGGCGGGGGTTTGGAATGGAAAGTGAAGGGGGGACGCACGCCCATCGACCTGAACTTCGGAGCCCGGTACCACCATCACGGCGTCATGGAATACCTCACCGAAGGGGACATCGTCGATAACGCCGATGGGAGCATCACCATGTACCCGGTGGTGAGCGAAGCCAATCTCATGACGTACCACCTGGGCCTTACCGTCGGGATCCCCCGGGGTGGGAACGATTACGGCAGACGCAGATAGAACCGACAGGTAGCCAGTGGACGTCCAGATCTTCGGGATCCAGAAGAGCGCCGACACCCGGAAAGCCCTCCGCTTCTTCAAGGAGCGGAGGGTCGCCGTTCATTTCGTGGACCTGAAGGTCCGAGCCGCCTCGAAGGGGGAGCTCACCCGCTTCATTCAGAAATTCGGAGTGGACGGAGTCCTGGACCGGGATTCGAAACCGTTTCAGTCCCTGGGCCTTCGGTCAGCCCATTACTCCGACAAGAAATGGCTGGAGGTCCTGGAGGAGGAACCCCTCCTCCTGAAGATGCCCCTGGTTCGCAAACAGAACCTCCTCAGCGTGGGAGTGGTAGAAGAGGTCTGGAAGGATTGGATGGATCGCTAGGCCTTTTTCATCCTCACCACGCTACCTCCTGAAATAGAAAGGACTCGCAATCCATGCTGGAGGAGAGCCGTGTGCCCGGTCGCCCTGTGAAGGTTGCCGAGTGGGGCCAACTCAGGGATCGGGAACCCGCATATGCCTTGGTGGCGAATGTGGACTTGGTGGTGATCCGTCACGACCAGCAGGTTTCGGTCCTTTATGGACGGTGCCTCCACCGGGGCGCCCTCATGGCCGACGGGCACGTGGACGGTGATAACCTGGTGTGCGGGGTGCATCAATGGGATTACCGATTGGAGTCGGGTGTGAGCGAATACGACAACTCCGAGGTCCTTCACAAATTTCGAGCCTGGATCGACCATGAGAATGATGAGGTTCTGGTCGATGAAGAGGAGGTGGAAAGCTGGTGCGAAGAGAATCCTCAGCCGTATGAACGGGAAGAATACCTGGGCCTCTATCAGGATCCTCACGGAGGGCCCGCGGAGCCTCACAACGCCTACATTCAGGAGCTTGCTCGGAACGGACTGAAAAAGGTCGGACACCATGGGCCGGTCTCGGCCATGGGGGTACCTACCTCTGAGCTCCCCACATGGTCCAGCATCCAGATTCTCACCGCTCAACTGGCACGGCCCCCCCTCCTCGACCACGAGGAGGTAGGATCGGATGTTGTCATCGGGCCAGGTGCCGACAGGCCCTTGAGGCTGGAGATCCCTCTCTTCGTTTCGGACATGAGCTTCGGAGCCCTGAGTGAGGAAGCCAAGATCGCCCTGGCCATGGGTGCGGAGATGTGCGGGACGGGGATTTGTTCAGGAGAGGGCGGGATGTTGCCGGAGGAGCAGGAGGCCAACTCGAGGTACCTGTACGAGTTGGCCTCGGGGCGCTTTGGATGGAAGTTCGAGAAGGTGAAGAAGTGTCAAGCATTCCACTTCAAGGCCGGCCAAGGAGCCAAGACCGGAACCGGTGGGCACCTCCCAGGGAACAAGGTTACGAAGCGGATCGCCGAGATCCGGGGGCTGACCCCAGGGCAGGCGGCCATCAGCCCCTCTCGGTTTCCGGACCTCGTTTCCCCCCAGGACTTTCGGAGGTTGGCAGGGGAGGTGCGGGAGGTCACGGGCGGAATACCTGTAGGGTTCAAGATGTCGGCCCAACACATCGAGGCCGACATCGATTTCGCCCTTGAGGCCGGAGCCGACTACATCATTTTGGATGGGCGGGGAGGCGCCACCGGTGCGGCGCCTGAGATCTTCAAGAACAATATCGGGGTGCCCACCATCCCGGCGTTGGCCCGGGCCAGGAGGCATCTGGATGCGGTCGGAGCCGAAAAGGTCTCTCTCATCATCACGGGGGGCCTCCGAACGGAATCCGATTTCGTGAAGGCTCTCGCTCTCGGGGCCGATGCGGTCGCCATCGCCAACTCGGCGCTCCAAGCGATCGGTTGCCTGGGCATGCGTGCCTGCCACACCGACAATTGCCCCGTGGGCATCGCCACGCAGAAGAAAGGGCTTCGGGCCCGTTTGGTGGTTGAGGAGTCGGCCCGGCGCCTGGGCAACTACCTGAACGCCACCACAGAGCTCATGAAGGTTCTGGCCCGCGCATGCGGGCACCGGAAGCTGCGCGACTTTTCAGAGAACGACCTCACGACCTGGGACCGGGAGATGGCTGCCCTCTCCGGGGTGAGATACTCGGGCTCTTAGCCCCCCTTTCGAGGCATCGGGGGCTTTTGATCGGCCGGCACTGCGGACACGTAGGGCCTCCCTTCGGTCTTTTCATCGAAATAGGCCCGAGCTTCCCGGATCAACTCCGGATTCAAGAGCAGGTCGACGCCGGTGAGGGCGAGGACCTTGGCCGCCACTTCCGCCCCCTTCACCGA
>JBDRDQ010000113.1:0-5201 GCA_043820695.1 Gemmatimonadota bacterium
CTGAGGAGCCGAAGGAAGAGGCTTAAGCCTCTTGGAGGGGAAATGATCCACCGGGTCCTACGCCCTTCCAGGCCAGAGATCCGCCCGGGCCCTTTTGGCGCCCGGGCGGTTCTTTTCGCTCTGGTTCTGGTTCCGTGGGCGACCACTTGTACCCCCGTGGCGATGCCGTCGGCTAGGCAGGGGCCAGTCGCTGTTCCCATCCCCTCCATTGAGGAAGGGACTCTACCTCCGCCGATGGAGGCGGAGGCGGAACGCACGCTTCAAGACGCGAGGAACCAACTGGTCTCGGGGCGATTTGTGGAAGCCAGGGATCTTGCCCTCGATGTGATCCTGCACTACCCCGGGGCCGCAGGGTCCGGGGAGGCTTTGGAGATTCTCGCCCGTGCAGCATTGGGCCTGGGCCGGGCTGCCGACGCCGTCGAGGCCGCCGGGCGGTACCTGGCCCTTCTTGAACCGTCTCAACCTGCCTACCCGGGAGCCGTCCTTCTTCAAAGCCAAGCCCTGGTCCGGAACGGAGACCCAACCGCCTCCTTTCAGACCCTTATCCTAATTCCACCAGGGGCCCCCCCGGCGACGATGAGCGAGGCTACAGGGCTTCTCCGGGAAGTCGCCGGCCGGGTCGGCACAGCCACCCTCAGGGAGGTCGCTCGAGACTCACCTCCCTCCCACCCCTTCCGGGGTGTGCTGGCGACGGAGCTCGCTGCCTCTCTCTTCCTGAGTGGGGAAAGGGCCGAAGCAGAGGTCTGGGCAAGAGCAGCCCTCGCCGGTGGGCTTGAACCACGGGAGGAAGAGATCTCCCAAGGAGTCCTGGATGGAAGGTTGGAAGAGATCCTCGGCCAACCCATGATTCTTGGTGCCATTCTCCCTCGTTCCGGCGTTTCGCCCTCGCTGATCGAGTATGGTGAAGGCGTGTTCGAGGGGATCCAGGTGGCGGTGGAGGAGTTCCAAGGTGAGCTCCGCAGGCCTATCCATCTGGAGGTCCAGGACCACGGAGGAGACCCGGAGGGCGGGCGGATCTCCGTTCGAAGTCTCGAGGAACTCGGAGCTTTCGGGGCCGTCGGTCCCCTGACCCGGGACGTTCTCGGTGCCGCCGCCGCCGCACGGGAGCGTGGGCTCCCCCTCGTCTCCCCTTTTGCTTTTCTCCCGTTGGAGGAAGCACCCGGGGTGTTATCCCTCTCGGGACCCGATCCGGCCGGGGCTGATCTGGTCGCTCGGTATGCCTGGGAGCTGGGCTTGGAAAGGGTCGTGGTGCTTCGCCCACGAACGGAGGAGGCCAGGATAGAAGCGAGTGCCTTTCAGGAAACCTTCCGAACTTTGGGTGGTCGTGTCCCCCGGGAGATTGTCTATGACTCGGGAGCCACCTTCTACCAGACCGAATTCGATCAGGTGGGTTCTCTTCTTCCCGATGGGCTCTTCCTCCCCCTCTCCCCTTCCGACATCCAGCTTTTAGCTCCCCAATTCACCTACTTTGGCCTGGACACTCTCGGAATCCAGCTCCTGGGCACCACAGGGTGGAGCGAAGACGAGGTGGTCCTGGATGTGGACTCCCGGCATACCGATGGCGTCATCGCCTCCACCACCCGAATGAGTCAGGACGAAACCGAGTCCTTCAGGCGTTTCCGGTCCGGGTACGAGACCCTCTTCCGCAAGACCCTCAGGGACCGGGTCCCGGCCTACGGCTACGACGCCGCCTCGATCCTCCTGGAAGCGCTCCGAAGCAACCCCCGAAGCAGTCGGGAGCTCCTCCAGGCCATGAATGGCATCCAGGACTACCCTGGAGCTACCGGGGTTTTTTCGGTGGTGGGTGGGAGAATCATCAGACAGCCTGGGCTGGTCCGTATCCAAAACCATGAACTGATCTATATCTCACCTCGTTTCGATTAGGCAGGGGGGACCCATGTCTCTGGACGAAAAGCTCAGGCAACTCGAGGAGTTGCGGAGGGAAGCGGAACTCGGAGGAGGCGAGGAGCGCCTGAAGGCCCAGCACGCCAAAGGGAAGCTTTCTGCCAGGGAGCGGTTGGATCTGCTAATGGACGAAGGCTCCTTCGTGGAGTTGGACCGGTTCGTCACCCACCGATCCACCGAGTTCGGGTTGGATCGGCAGAAGATTTTGGGGGACGGTGTGGTGACGGGGTACGGCACCATCCATGGGCGCCTGGCTTACGTGTTCTCCCAGGATTTCACCGTTTTCGGCGGATCTCTTTCCGAGGCGCACGCCGAGAAGATCGTCAAAATCCAGGAGATGGCGCTGAAGAACGGAGCTCCTCTCATTGGGCTGAACGATTCCGGGGGCGCTCGCATTCAGGAAGGAGTGGTCTCTCTCGGTGGCTATGCCGACATCTTTCTGCGAAACACCCTTGCCTCCGGTGTGATTCCCCAGATCTCTGTGGTCCTCGGCCCCTGTGCCGGAGGAGCGGTCTACTCCCCTGCGATCACGGACTTCATCTTCATGGTTCGGGGCACCTCCTTCATGTTCGTCACCGGACCTGATGTTGTAAAAACCGTGACCCATGAGGATGTGGATATGGAGAGCCTGGGTGGGGCCGATATCCACGCATCCAAGTCCGGTGTGGCCCACTTCGCCCACGATTCGGAGCCGCAGGCTTTGGCCGCTGTCCGGGAGCTCATGCGGTTCATCCCCCAGAACAACACCGAGCCCCCACCCCTCCTCGAAACGGAGGATCCGCCGGACCGAAGAGACGAGAAATTGCTGGAGGTCATCCCGGTTAACCCCAATCAACCGTACGACATGCATGATGTTATCCATTGCATTACGGATGACAGGGTCTTCATGGAGGTCCATGCCGGGTTCGCAGGAAACATCCTTACCGGCTTCGCCCGACTGGGAGGTTACCCGGTGGGGATCATCGCCAATCAGCCGGCCGTTCTCGCTGGCGTCCTGGACATCGACTCCTCCGACAAGGGAGCGCGGTTCGTCCGGTTCTGCGATGCCTTCAACATCCCTCTCGTCGTCCTGGAGGACGTTCCAGGATTCCTCCCGGGGGTTGGCCAGGAGCATGGGGGAATCATCCGTCATGGGGCCAAGCTGCTCTATGCGTTCAGCGAAGCCACAGTGCCCAAACTCACCGTCATCACTCGAAAGGCCTACGGAGGCGCCTACGATGTCATGAACTCCAAGCACATCCGGGGTGATATGAATTTGGCGTGGCCGACGGCGGAAATCGCCGTCATGGGTCCGAAGGGGGCCGTGGAAATCCTCTTCCGGCGGGAGATCGCCGCAGCGGATGACCCGGCAGCCGCGACGGAGGAGCGGATGGCGGAATATAGAGAGAAATTCGCCCATCCCTACATCGCCGCGGCTCGCGGGTACCTCGATGACGTCATCGATCCACGGGACACCCGGCCCCGGCTGATCTCGGCTCTGACCATGCTTCGCAACAAGCGGGATGAAAATCCCCTGAAGAAGCACGGGAACATCCCGCTCTAACGTGGCTTCCTGTCCCTTCTGCGGATCACTGTTGGCACCGGGGCCCCCATGGGCTCCCGGCGATGGACACCGGCTGGCGTATGATCCCGCACAGGGACGCCTCTGGAATGTCTGCTCCAGCTGCTCCCGCTGGACCCTCACGCCAATGGAATCCCGCTGGGAAACGTTGGAGGCATGCGAAGCGGCGGTGCAAAATGAGGGCCGAGTGCGGCTGTCCACAGCTCACCTGAGCCTGGTGGAGGTAGGGGAGGGTGCATTGATACGGGTTGGGCACCCACCGCGGCAGGAGATCGTGGACTGGAGATACGGACCGAGGTTGGAGGAGACCGGGGAGTCTTCAGGCTTCTGGAGTCGCCTCTTCGCCAGGCTCCCGTCCCCTCCCGTGGGAGGATACGACCCGTACAAGGGATTGGAGGGGGCTATGGAATCCGCGCCCTGGTTCGCCTCCCCGTTCATGGACCAGGCATCCCCTTTGACCTACCTCTTCTCTCAGGTGCCGCTGGCTCCGATTTGTCCTGCCTGCCAAGGGCCCTTGGCGCTCAAACCATGGGACTTTCAGAGAATCGAGTTCCTTTCCCTGGATCGCCGCCCTGGAATCCTGGTGACCTGTGCCTTATGCAGGACCGAGGTCACGTCGGATCTCGCTGGGGCACGCCCCGTCCTTCGTTTGGGACTGAGTCTTGTGACGCCCCAGGGGGGCCTTCGGACCATCGCATCGGACGTGGCCGAGGGGTTGGATGCCCTCGGGGGTCCTCTCGGGTTCCTGGATTCCCTCTCCTCTTCCCGCTTCCTCCTCGGAGACCTTGACCTTCCCGGAAGGGCAGGGCTCATCATCAGCCTTGACGAGATGGCCGAAATGGAGGCTCTGGAGGCCGAGTGGCGGGAAGCCGAGGAAATGGCATCCATCATGGATGGGGAACTCTCGGACATCCCCGGGTTCGAATCCTTCCGTCGGCAAATCCTGGACGAGGGCAACGATTTTCCTCTTCCTCAGCATCCAAGGGGTTGAACGGGCTCGAAGAGAGTCTTCGAGGCCATCAACGTATTCTTCTTGGAGTAGAGCGTGATGAACGGATTCATCCGTCTTCGGGGGAGGTCCACCCTTCTACTGGGTCTAGCCCTCCTTTGTGTACCGGCCTCGCTTCAGGGACAGACCGCTGCGGAGAGGGCCAGGGAAGAGGTGGTCCGGCAGAGGATGGAGGAGGCCCGGCTCCGATATCGGGAAGCCACTTCGCAGTACCAGGAGCAGGCCCAGGAGGCTAAGGCCCGGGCCCAGGAACAGCTCCGGAAGGCCCAGGAGGTGGTCATTCGTGTCAGGTCTCGAGTTCGCCTGGGTGTGTTCCTCGACGGGACCCAGGGGGACGAGACAGACCGGCAGGGGGCCAGGATTCAGAGCATCATCGAGGGATCTCCCGCGGAAGAAGCCGGTCTCCAGGAAGGTGATATCATCACCCATCTGAACGGCCAGAGTCTTTTGGGCCCGCTTTCGGAGGAAGGCGAAAAGAAGCTGGGCCAGGAGGAGTCTCTTCCGGTTCTGCGGTTGATGGCCCTGGCTCAGGAGCTGGATGCCGGAGATGAAGTCGAGGTCCGGTACCTGAGGGCCGGCCAGTCCCAGACCGTGAGCTTCGAAGCTGCAGAAATCGACGATCCCTCCTTCACGGTGCTCCGGGGAGATAGGCGTGATGCCGAAGGGTTCTTCCGGTTCGATTTTCCTGAACTCGAGAGACTCGAGCGGCTCGAGCGGCTCGAGGAT
>JBDRDQ010000114.1:0-9810 GCA_043820695.1 Gemmatimonadota bacterium
TCCGGGACTGTTTGGGTCCGAGGCCTTTTGGTGGGACCGGTTGTCCGATCGGGAGAGCAGAACGGTACCTGCCCAGGTCCGAGCTAGGGTCTTCAGGCAACTGGGTGGAAGGCAGGAAGAGGCTTTGGCCTGGGGGAGGCATTCGGGCCTCTTGGGTGATCCACTTCCGTCGCTCTATGCGCCTGCGTCGGAGGAGGAGGTGGTCGCAGCCGGGGGGATGCCCGGCGTCACGTTGGGTTCTCACACCTGGAGCCACGTCCACCTTCCATCGGTTCCCCTTGAAGAGGCTAGGGAGGAGTTGAGGACCTCTTTGGAATGGCTTCGGAGGATAGGTGTGAGAGACCTGCCTTACGTCAGCTACCCGTATGGGGCGGCTTCCCGGTCCGTGATGGCTATTGCAGTCCAGGCCGGATATGAAGGAGGCCTTCTGGTAGCTGGAGGACCCACGAGCGTCGGAAAGCTCCAGTCCGCCCCGTTCGAAAACCCCCGCCTGAACGTCCCAAGAGGGCTCTCGCGGGAGGGGTTTGCCGCACGTGTGATGGGGGCTTGGTTCCGTTGAGGGAACGGGTACTACTCACTGACGGAGATCAGAGGGCGTGCCTGGCCTGCGTCCGCTCTCTGGGAAAGGCGGGGCATGAGTGTTTTGTCCTGAGTCCGGGGAGCAAAAGCCTTTCCGCCTTCAGCAAGTATTGCCGGGGATCGGCCGTAAGTCCCGACCCGAGACAAGACCCTGACGGGTTCTTCGACATGGTGGCACACCACGTGGACGAGTGGGGGATCGATGCCCTGTTCCCGATCACCGAGAAGAGCCTCAAAGCGATACTCCCGCGAAGAGATGAACTTGGCGGAGTGAAGCTTCCGTTTCCTGATGCTTCCGTCTTTGAAACAGTCTCAGACAAAGCAAGAGTGCTTGAGGCCGCGGCGGCAATCGGTCTGTCGGTGCCAAGACAGTGGGTCTGGGAAAAGCCTGAGGACGTGGATCTGGCCGAGGTCCCTGAGGGGAGCTATCCCCTGGTGATCAAGCCGACACGCTCGGTTGCAGAGCTCGGCAATCCTGTTCAATCTGTTGGTCTGTGCTACATAGACTCTGTGGGAGAGATGAAGGATTGGGTGGCGGGGGCTGGCCCTGGGGATTTTCCTGCCCTGGTTCAGGAACGAGTATTTGGGGATGGGGCCGGGGTCTTCGTCATGACCTGGGATGGCGAACTCAAAGCCGCGGTAGGACATCGCCGGATTCGCGAAAAACCTCCGTCGGGGGGAGTAAGCGTCCTTCGAGAGAGTACGGAGGTGAACCCTGAACTTCTGGATCGATCATTGCGGCTCCTTTCCCAGCTTGGATGGGTTTCGGGGGTGGCTATGGTGGAGTACAAGCTAGCCGAGCCAACGGGCGCACCCGTCCTGATGGAGATCAATGGGCGTTTTTGGGGGTCGCTTCAGCTTGCAATAGATGCCGGAGTGGACTTCCCGAACCTGCTCTTGCAGGCCGCCGGAGGCCGGATTCCTGATCCACCCGTCATGGGGCGCCCTGGAGTGAAGTCTCGATGGCTCCTGGGGGACCTTGACCAGCTCGCAGTAAGATTAGTGAAGAAGAGATCCGACCTAAGACTTCCTCCCGGATCTCCCGGAAGGCTGAAGGCTTGCATGGAATTCCTCGCCGACTTTCGCCCTGGAGTCCGTACCGAAGTGATGCGTATGTCAGATCCTCGACCGTTCATTGGGGAGGTTGGAGCGTGGCTCAACGCCCTCAGATGACCCACTCGGGCAACAACGGGGGAACCGCGCAGGTTCGGTTGGGCCCCGACCCGCTCTTGAAGCTAAGGGTGAAAGAAATCTGGCGGTACATTTGGACACAGCCGCTTTCCTACTGGTTGATTTGCATCTACCTCTTCTTCGAATACGTGAGACCCCAATCCATCTATGAGGGCATTGCTTTCTTTCCCTGGGCCCGCGTGACGATTCTGCTTTGTCTTGGCGTGGTTCTCCTGGAGAAGGGTATTCCTCACTTCAGGACTCTCGCTTCCGGGCTGCTGGCGCTGTTCACCGTGGTCGTGCTTCTCTCGGGATTCACGGCCTGGCGCCCCTCCCTCTCCTGGGACACGATGGACCTCTACCTGTCCTGGGTCCTGATCTACGTCCTCATCATCAACACGGTGAACACGGAAAAACGGTATTTCGTTTTTCTGCTCTCCTTCCTGATTTACAGCCTCAAGATGTCTCAGCACGGCACCCGAACCTGGATGGGGATTGGTTTCGGGTTCCAGGATTGGGGTGCGACAGGGGGACCGGGCTGGTTCCATAACTCTGGGGAGTTCGGAATTCAGATGTGCGTGTTCCTTCCTCTGGCCATCTACTTCATTCTTGCGGTTCGACCGTATGTCCAGAAATGGAAACTTGCCCTTCTTACGGTCATGCCGCTAACGGCAATGACAGCTATCATTGGCACTTCCTCTCGGGGCGCTGTGGTTGGAGTGGGTCTGGTGGGTCTCTGGATGGTCCTCCGGTCCCGATATAGGGTTCGGGCCGGGATCGGCCTGGCGGTCCTATCCGTCTTGGTCTTCCTGGCCATTCCCCCGGAACAGAAAGAGCGGTTTTCTGAGATGGGGGAGGATGACACCTCGGTGCACCGGCTCACCATGTGGGAGGACGGAATCAAGATCGCCAACGAGCACCCGGTGCTCGGCATTGGCTATGATAACTGGGGTGAGTATTACCGGGCCTACTTTACGCAAGGCCTCCCGCACAACATTTTCATCGAGGCCGTGGCCGAGCTGGGTTATTCCGGTCTGCTGGTTTTCCTATCGCTGATTTTGGCGACCCTCCTGCTGAACCGCCGAACCCGAAGGCTGGTCAAGCCCCTGGGGGAAGGTGGCCGTTTCCTGCACTTTTCTGCCCTCGGACTCGATGGTGCCCTCTTCGGGTTTCTTGGTAGTGGCTTCTTTATCACGGTCCTCTACTACCCCTACTTCTGGATTAATCTTGCCATGACGGTGGCATTGCATCTGGCTGCTCAGGAGAAAGCCAAAGGTCTTACTGTGGCGGTGGCCCGGTCCTCTCCTAAATCGAACCGGGTGCCCAGGTCCCACCGGAGAATCCCAGGGCTTTCGGTCCGGTGAAGAGGGTCCTTCATTTCATTCACACGACAGGCCCAGGGGGGGCGGAGACCATCTTTCTGTCGCTTCTGAAGGGCCTCGATGGGAGTCGCTGGGACAGCGTCCCCATCCTCACAGGACCAGGGTGGCTGGAGGAGAATGTCCGAAATCAAGGGCTTCTACCCGTGATGATTCCGTCTTCGGGCAGCTTTGACCACCGGTTCCTCCGCCGGCTCCGACTTCTGATTCGAAAACAACACATTGATCTCGTTCATGCGCATCTCCAGGGAGCGGCAGTCTACAGCGCACTGGCGGGCGCGGTGACCCGGGTGCCGGTTTTGGCCACCTTCCACGGATTCCCAGATCTTGAGTTGCCCGGCGGCATTGGATCGGTGAAATCCCTGGTTCTCCGCAGGCTTATCAAGAGGTCTGTTTTCGTTTCCGGAGGCCTACGAAGAAAGGGCATCGAAAGCCGCCTGGCTCGGCCTAAACGGGCGGAAGTGATCTGGAACGGGATCGACCTTCATGCTTTCCCTTTCCGGAACCAGTCGGATATCCGGTCGGGAGAGAGGTCCTCGAGGTCTGGGGAAACACTTGTGGGGAGCATAGGAAACATCCGACCACTCAAGGACTACCCAACCCTCCTCAAAGCCGCTGCCTCACTGACTTCCGGGGGGAGATGTCGCATTCGGTTCACCGTGTACGGAGAGCGAACCGAACCTCTTTTCTCTCAGCTTCTGGGCCAGAGGGACGATCTGGGTCTTTCCGAATCTCAGTTCTCTTTCGCCGGCTTCAGGGATGATATCTCCACTCTCCTTCCAGACCTCGACATGGTGGTGATTCCTTCCAGCTCTGAAGGATTCTCCCTCGTGGCCGTCCAGGCCATGGCCTGCGGCGTGCCGGTGGTAGCCACACGATGCGGAGGTCCGGAAGAGATCATCGAGGATGGTGTGGATGGACTGCTGGTGCCGAGTGGGGATCCTCAGGCGCTGGCCGCGGCCATCCATCGCCTCGCCTCGGATGGCGAGCTTCAAAGGGGAATCGTCCAGGCCGGTCGGGAGAAGGTCCGCGCCAGGTTCTCGTTGGGCGCGATGATTGCGGCCTATGAGGAGGTCTATCGGAGCATCCTGGGGCTCTCCCTCTCCTCCTGACCTTCACTCCGGGCAAAACGGCCTTTCAGGGCCCGCAGGGCCCTCAGAACCGATCTCCTCCTGCTCCGTCATGGGCATCCCCGGGGTCGGGTTGACCCGGAAGTGGAAGCTCGCGGAGTTGTACGCCGGGATCACGACACCGATAGCCGGTGCGTCCCCGGGACCATTCTGATCATGGCAGGTGTCTTGCGGAGAAAGGCCAGGGGTTTCTTCTCATCGTTGACGAATCTGGGAAAGAGGGATCGATTGGTATACATGGTCAAAGGCCCATTGACGGTGGTCCATCTCCTTGCTCCGGCCCGGGTCGGCGGACTGGAAACCGTCGTCCTTTCCCTTGCTCGGGGACATGCGGCTCGGGGGCATCGAGTCATCGTGGCGGCAGTGGTTGAGCGGGACCCAGCTGACCATCCGTTCCTTCTGGCTCTTGGCGGATCCATGGTGGAGGTTCGGTCCCTGGTTCTTCCTGGAAGGAGGTACCCCGATGAAAGGCGTGCGGTTCGGGGGCTTCTCGGGGAGACAGGAGCACAGGTTCTGCACACCCACGGTTACCGGCCGGACGTTGTCGACGGGCCCGTTGGGAGGCGGCTTGGTGTGGCAACGGTATCCACGGCCCACGGATTCACCCGGAACGGCATCAGGAACCGGGCCTACGAGTGGCTGCAGAAACGGGAACTCAGAAGGTTCGATGGAGTGGTGGCAGTCTCAAGGGCCCTGGAGCGTGAACTGACGGCGGCAGGAGTTCCGCCTTCCCGCCTTCATATGATCCAGAACGCCCTATCTCCTGCTGAGTCACCCATGTCCCGGGGGGAGGCCAGGGAGGCTCTCCGTTTACCCCCCGATGCGCTGGTGGTTGGTTGGGTCGGCCGATTCACCCCGGAGAAGGATGCCTCAGCCGTGATTCGGGCATTCTCCTTGCTGAAAAGGGGCACCTCCATCCTCTCACTCATCGGAGCTGGGTGGGAGGAGGAACAACTAAGAGATCTGGCTGGTGAGTTGGGGATTCAGGATCGCGTCCGGTGGCACGGTCTTGTTCCGGAAGCGAACCGGCTGTTTTCAGCTTTTGACGTCTTTGTTCTCTCCTCCAGGACGGAGGGAACGCCCATGGTTCTGCTCGAGGCTTTAAAAGCCGGTACGCCGGTAGTCACCACCGCAGTCGGTGGGATACCCGACGTTGTGTCCACCAGAGAGGCGGTCCTGGTGCCGCCCTGCCATCCAGCTGCCCTCGCAGAGGGAATCGATGCGGTTCTCTTTGATCGGCGTGGAGCCGAAGAGAGGTCCCGGGCCGGGAAGACCCTGGTGAGCGCTGATTTCGGGTTGGATGCCTGGTTAACCCGATATGAGGCCGTATACGAGGCGGCTCTTCAATGACTCAGGTCGAAACGATTGCCGGGGGATTCGTCCTCTGTTCAGTGGCGTTTTCCGTCTATGCCTACCTGGGCTATCCCGCCCTCCTCTGGGCACTGGGCCTGGTCACGCGCAGAAGGTTGGAAGGAATCCGGGAGGACGTCCAGTGGCCCTTGGTGTCGATCACCGCATGTGTCTACAATGAGGAGCACCAGATCGACGGCCTAATCAAGAGTCTCCTCGCCCTGGATTATCCAAAGGACCGAATCCAGATTCTCATCATTTCCGATGCGTCCACTGACCGGACCGACGAGATTGTCAGGGGATACGCAGACCAGGGCGTTGATCTCCTCCGGCTCGGGGAAAGGGGAGGAAAGACCAAAGCGGAGAACGCTGCCGTCCGCCATCTCCGGGGAGAGATCGTGATAAACACCGATGCCTCCATTCGCGTCGCGTCCAATGCGATCAAGCCCCTCGTGGCAACGTTCGCCGATCCCGAAGTGGGGCTGGCCTCGGGACGGGACGTCAGCGTCTCAGCGGGGGAAAAGGGTGGAAACTTTGGGGAATCGAGCTACGTGGGTTATGAGATGGCCATCCGGGACCTGGAAACCCGGGTGTCAGGAATTGTCGGTGCGTCAGGGTGCTTTTACGCCATTCGGCCAAAGCTTCACCGCACTCTTGTTCCCGAGTCCCTGAGTCGGGATTTTGCTGCGGCGCTCCATACTCGGGAGCAAGGATTCAGGGCCGTCTCCGTTCCCGGCGCCGTCAGTCAGGTCCCGAGAACCTCGTCCCTTCACCAGGAGTACCGGCGGAAGGTCCGAACCATTACTAGAGGCATGGAGACGCTCTATTTCAAAAAGGCCCTACTCAATCCTTTCCGGTTCGGCCTCTTCTCCTGGATGCTCCTGAGCCACAAGGTCTTTCGGTGGCTGGTCCCCTGGGCCGCATTCGCAGGGCTTCTGGGAGTGGCGATACTTTCGGCATCCCAGGGTTGGGCACGGGTGGTTTTGGCCGGGTCGGTCCTGTTCCTCGGCCTGGCCTGGATCGGGTGGCGCAGGGGAGAAGACCCGAGGTTGCCAAAGATCTTTGCGGTTCCCGCCTTCCTTGTCGCAGGCAACCTGGCTGTGGTTCACGCCACGAAGAGGGTCCTCCGAGGAGACCGAAACCCGGTTTGGGAGCCCACCAGGCGGAAGGCGGTGGATGCGTCCTGAGCAGGTACCTGCGGCACGTTCTTCTGAGATTGTCCAGCCCTTCGCTATACCTCCAGGGGTTGGCGACCCACGGCGGGACGCACGCTTTCCTGCACCCATCATCGGTGCCCTGGGACTGACTGGAAAGGTGTCCTTCACCGGCCAAAGGGGCTACATTCCTCACCCCAAGAATCTTACGGACCTTGTCGTACCCTCATCGATCCAGTCGGAGCCGTTCGGACGAGTGATCATCGAGACCTTATCGGCCGACGAGTTGTTGCGCCGTCGGATGGGCGCCGCCGGCCTCAGGCGTGCCCATGAACACTTTCCGCAGGAGTTATGCGCCGATGCGGTGAGACAGATCTACAAGACCATCGTCAGTGTACGTTGTCGTGCCACGGAGCCTGCGCTGAATGCCTGAAGCGACAGACGGGCCGCTGGTCAGCGTCGTCACGCCAGTATTCAATGGGGAGGCATTCCTTGAGGAATGCATCCGGAGCGTCATTGCGCAGACCTACCGCCACTGGGAATACATCATCGTCAACAACTGCAGTACCGACAGAAGCCTGGCGATTGCCGCCTCCTTGGCGGAGCGGGAGCCACGGATCCGAATCCTCGACAACCAGCAGTTCCTGGGCGCTACGGACAACGCCAATCACGCGCTTCGCCAGATTTCGCTCGAGAGCAAGTACTGCAAGATCCTGCATGCGGACGACTGGCTCCTTCCAAGATGCCTGGAGGAGATGATCGCGGTTACCGAGTCCCACACGACGGTCGGAATAGTGGGCTCCTATAGGATACGAGGAACGCAGGTCATGCCGAGCGGACTACCTCCTGGCGTGACGGTAATCGCCGGGCGGGAGGCTTGCAGGATGAATCTGCTGAATGGGCCCTATACTTTCGGGACACCGTCCGCACACCTATTCCGCTCTGATATCGTTCACAGCCGCGTTCCCTTCTACGACGAGTATCACATCGCCGAAGACGTCGATGCTTGCTTTAACATCATGAGGGATTGGGACTTCGGCTTCGTGCACCAGATACTGGTGTACCAGCGGCTGCACGATGATTCAATCACGTCCCGGCATGCCCGGCTCAGGCCCGCAAATGCGCAAGGCCTCTATATGCTGGACAAGTACGCTCCACACTATCTGTCGGACGATGAGCGACGCTGCGTCGAGGCTCGCCTGCTGAAGAACTACTATCGGGTCCTGGGCCGCGAGCTGCTCTTCGGAGGTCGTGCGGCCGACTTTTGGGATTACCATCGTTCAGCGTTTCAACGCACTGGGCGCCGGCTCAGCCGGCCAAGGATCCTGGCCGGCGCCGCCGTCTCCGGGTTGAAGCGGCTCCTGGGATCATGAATGGCATGCCAGGACCGATGCTCAGGCCCTGACTGACCTTTTTTGCGGCGCCCCGCATGATCGGGGCCGGTACAGCCGCTCCTTGCGTGGGGACCTCCGGAACGCTTCTTTCCGATGAGTTACAGTGTTCGTATACCCACTCGCTCAGATGTTGCCCACCGGGCTAGAGCCCACCATGGTTTTGAATGATGAACACGTGCAGGATTCTGACCAGGCATGAGGGAGAGACGGGCCCGGAGGTGCTCTGTCTGGGCGCCCACGCCGACGACATCGAAATCGGTTGTGGTGGGACTGTCCTCAGGATCTGCCAGGAGTTTCCCGGGGCCATCGTCCACTGGATCGTCCTGGGGGCTCACGGACCGAGGGCCGAGGAGGCCCGGGCAGGGGCGGTACGATTCAGGACCATGGCCTCAGGGGGGGAGGTGATCATCATGGACTTCCGTGACGGCTTCTTCCCTTTTGAGGGAGCCGCCATCAAGGAGTTCTTCGAGGACCTCAAAACCCGCATTTCCCCCGATCTGATTTTCACCCACTATCGCTTTGACCGGCACCAGGACCACCGCCTGGTCTCCGATCTCACGTGGAACACCTGGCGGGACCACACGATTCTCGAGTACGAGGTCCCCAAGTGGGACGGTGACCTGGGAGTGCCGAACGGTTTCGTGCCCCTCACGAGGGCGGCGGCCGAGAGAAAGACCGAGGAAATCCTCTCGGTCTTCGCCACCCAGAAAGACAAGCCGTGGTTTACGGCTGACACCTTTCTCAGTCTCATGCGTCTGAGGGGAAATGAATGTCGGGCCGAAGAAGGATTTGCCGAAGCGTTCCATGCCAGGAAACTGGCCCTGCTGTGATCGCGTACCATCGAGGAAGCTGTTGCGTCAAGGAGATTGGCTGTGGATGTCCCGCAACGCGAGAAGGCTCAATGATCACTCTGGGGGCGATTGTTGATGGGCACAAAACCTGCGACGGCTGTGTGTATTGGAGTTTCCCTTCCTCCGAGGTCGTCGAGAGGTGTGAGTCGACATGAGAGTCCTGGTCACTGGGCATGACGGGTATGTAGGAACCCTCCTGATGGATGTGCTCCATGGGGCGGGTCATGAGGCGGTGGGGGTCGACAGCTTTTTCTTCGAGCAGTGTGGCCTCCGGAGGAGGTCCCCGCAGGCTCGGGGTCCGGCGGGATGGAAGTTGGACCTCCGGGATCTCGCTCCCTCCGCTCTCGCCGGATTCGATGCTGTGGTGCACCTGGCGGCCCTCTCCAACGATCCCCTTGGAAGCCTGAACCCCGAGCTCACGCAGGCCATTAACCAAAAGGCATCCATCCGGTTGGCCTCCCAGGCCAAGGCGGCAGGGGTTTCCCGGTTCGTTTTCGCGTCATCCTGCAGTCTCTACGGGGCGGCCGGGTCCGACCGGGTTGCAGAGGACGCTCCCCTGAAGCCCTTGACGCCTTATGGCACGTCGAAGGTGGAGGTGGAGAGAGCGCTCGCGAGCATGACCGACGACTCTTTTAGCCCCACCTTCCTGCGGGCTGCCACTGCTTACGGTGTCTCACCCAATCTCAGGGGGGACGTGGTTGTCAACAACCTCGTGGGGTCTGCCTTGACCCGGGGTGAAGTCCGGCTCCTGAGTGACGGGAGGTCCTGGCGTCCTCTCCTTCACGTGGAGGACATGTGCGGGG
>JBDRDQ010000115.1:0-11896 GCA_043820695.1 Gemmatimonadota bacterium
GGGATCACGACCTCGTCATCGGTACACACGGACGAGCCATTTACGTACTGGACGACATCCGGCCTCTTCGGGCCCTGGCTGAAACCCCCGGACTCCTAATGACCCCGGTTCACGTATTCGATCCGCCCCCTGCCTACCTGAGGGGAGTTTCCGCCGTGGACGGATACCACTTCGCCGCAGACGCCCTCTTCCGCGGGGAGACCCGAACTCCCGGAGCCCTGCTGACGTACAGCGTGGGCCAGGGGAGCGACGAGTTGACGGCCAAGGTCGAGATCGTGGACCCATCCGGGGAGGTGATTCGGACGCTGGAGGGGCCCGCCAAATCTGGGCTCAACCGGATCGTTTGGGACCTCAAGGAAACCAGCCTCTTAAGTGAGCAGCCGGAAGGAGGCCGGCCCGGGCCTTCAGGACTGGAGGTCCTCCCCGGCTTCTATGAGATCCGTGTGCAGGTCGCGGGAGCCGAGTCAGGGAGTCGGTTGGAGGTGTTGCCGGATCCCAGGGTCGAGATCCCTCTGGCGGAGCGCATCCTGAAACGCGATGCGGTCCGTGAGGGGTTGACCCTCACACGTGCCCTCCAGGATGTGCGGGAAAGGCTTCAGACAGTTACCGAGGGGCTGGATGGGGTGGAGGGCCTTCTGGAGGGGCGTTCGGACCAGGAGGCACTTGGGCTCCGGGCCCGGATCGACTCGCTGAGGGCCGAGGCAGGCCGCATCGATGGAGCCCTTGCTGAAGCGAACCGGGACAGCAGGAGCATTCTCTCCATGGCCTCCACCCGGGACGCTCCGACCGAATCGGATCGAATCAACCTTTCCCGGGCCGGCGAGCAGGCGGATCGGGTCCTGGCTCGGCTCAACGCCTTCCTTACCGGGCAGGTTGGAGACTTCCGTCGATCCGTCGATGCTGCCGGAGTCGGGCCTTTCCCCGACGTCAGGCCGATCCCACGAAGGCCAGGGGGATCGGATGTGCCGGGGGATCGGTCGTGAAGGAGCTACTTCGCCGGTGAGGGCGACTCCCTCCATGAAGTGGAGAGTTCTGGCCCTTCTCTCCGTGGCCGAGCTTCTGGCCATGTCGGTGTGGTTCACCGCCAGTGCCGTCGGACCTGAGCTGCAGGCCCGCTGGGGCCTTTCGGCCTCCGGCCTGGGTTGGCTCACCACCGCGGTGCAGCTCGGCTTCGTGGCGGGTACGGCCGCCGCGGCTCTGCTGAACCTGGCGGACATCCTCCCATCCAAGCTGTTTTTCGCCACGACCGCCCTCCTGGCGGCAGCGTCCAACGGCCTCCTCTTGCTGGCCCCGGGGTTTTCGGAGGCCCTGCCTGCCCGCTTCTTGACCGGGTTTTTCCTTGCCGGGGTCTATCCTCCCGCCATGAAGATGATCGCCACCTGGTTTCGAGAGGGTCGAGGTCTAGCCATCGGAACCGTGGTTGGGGCTCTGACCGTAGGAAAAGCCGCACCCTATCTATTGAAAGCGCTTCCGGAAGTCAGCCTGGAAGGGGTGGTTCTCGGCGCATCCCTGGGCGCCGTACTCGGGGCCTTCCTGGTTCTCTCGTCCTACCGGGACGGCCCTTTCACCTTCTCCCGCGCCCCTTTTTCCTGGGGCTTGCTGATTCGCGTGGGCCGTCACCGGGAGACCCGATTGGCCATCTTCGGCTACCTGGGACATATGTGGGAACTGTATGCAATGTGGACCTGGGTTCCAGCCTTCCTCCTGGCCAGTGCACAAGCGGCGACGGTCAGCCGCGGCGCTGGACCCCAAACCTCTTTGGTCGAGTTGGCTTCCTTCGGCGCCATCGCCGCCGGAGGCCTGGGGTGTGTATGGGGAGGGTGGGCGGCAGACCGGATCGGCAGGGAACGGCTGGTCAACATCGCGATGGCGGCCAGCGGGGTTTGCTCTCTCTCCATCGGTTTCTTTTTCGGATGGAGCTTTTGGATCCTCGTCCCACTCACTTGGGTCTGGGGGTTCTTCGTCGTAGCCGATTCAGCCCAATTCAGCGCTCTGGTGACGGAGGTGGCCCCCCAGGAAGCCGTGGGGACCGCCCTGACCCTTCAGACATCGGCTGGGTTCCTCCTTACCATGCTTACCATCCAGGGCGTTCCCATCATCACCGAGGCACTCGGATGGGGCTGGGCTTTCCCGGCCCTCGCCCTGGGGCCGGTGTTCGGCATTGGCGCGATTCTGAGATTGGCCCGGGTAAGGGCTACCCAGGAAACCCGTCCCGGGAACGGGTGAGTCGCCAGAGACCCAGCGTCAGGACCGGCACCACATAGACCACCAGGAACACCCAGGTCAGCGTCCCGTACCCCTTGGCGATGAGGTCCACGAGCCCAACACCCGACAGTACGGCCCCAGCCAGAAGCAGACCCAGAGCCAGGGTGGGCCGGACCATGCGCGGCATCTCACGCTCACGCTCCTGGAAGACGTGAGCGATCCTCTCGTTCATCCCGTGGATCAGGCCGGCACCAGTTTCGATGAGGGTGCCGAAGAGGACCACCTGAAAAGTGATCTGGAAGCCCCGGGACCCAAGTACCTCCAGCAGGAAGTTCGCGGGCACTGGCCGGTCGAGGATGGCCGGGTACTGGCCCACCATGGCGAAGTAGAAAAGGAGACCGGGAATCATGGCGACGGGGCCGGCCAGAGTCCCGGCCCAAATAGTCTCTCGTCGGGATTTAAGGTGCCGAATCGGGAAGAGAAGGGGGGGGATGAGAGCGATGTTGTATGCGGCGTACCGGACCCCGGCGATCCCCCATCCGTTGGTCGATGCGGGGGTCTTCAATACTGAGATGATCTGATCACCGAAACGGTGGAAGCACCAGAAGAAAAGGACCAGGTAGGCTGCATAGAGTACAACCGACCAACCCGCCATCACCCCCTCGATCATCCGGCTTCCTCCCAGGACCAGAACCCCCACAGCCATCATGATCCCTACGACCCCCACCCAGTAGGGTAAACCGAAGGTCTCCTCCAGAAGCGCCCCCGACGCGGCCGCGATCACCGCGAGGATCAGGAGCATGAAGACGAGGTAGGCTGCTTCATAAACAGCCCACCCCGGCCCCAGGAGCCTCTTGAAGAATGTCCGGTAGTCGTAGGTTCCCGCCCGCCGGGCGAACTCATACGTGACCACGCAGACCAGGCTCCAGAGGAGAGTGGAGACGCCCATGGCGAGGAGGCCCCCGACCGGGCCCTCCATCAGGAAGAACTCGGCCAACTCCCGACCGGTCCCGTACCCTCCCGCAATGACGACGGACTGGAAAACGAACCCCGGGAGAAGGATGCGGCGGATGGTTGAAAATCGATTCACGTTCCCTCCCGAATCGTTAGTGCCAGGAGCCTTCAGATGACTGACGGCGCTTTCCTCGAGAACCAAATAGTACTTTCCCAGATCCCATTAATCCCCGCTTCGGATCATTTTCCTGAAAAGAAACATTTGCCTTCGGCCAATTGCCGGATGTAACTTCGGCGCAATTATTCCGCTCGGTATACGCAACCCACCCAGAGCGAGGCATCCCCATGCATTTTCTTCGGCTTTGCTTGTTCGGATTTCTACTCGCTGGCCTCACGGGCCTCGCAAGCCCAATCCAGGCCCAGCAGGGAACTCTCACAGGACGTGTGACCGAGGTCGAAACAAACCAACCCCTCAGTGGCGCCCAGATCTCCATCCGGGGCGGAGGCCAATCCACGGGAACCCTGTCGAACGAGACGGGAAACTACACCATCGCATTACCGGCCGGGAGATATGACGTCTTCGTGGAGTTCCTGGGCTATGTCACTGGGAGCTTTCAGGGTGTCGTGGTGCGCCCGGGCTCAGCGACCTCTTTCGACATGCAACTCACCTCCACTCGAGTGGCACTGGATCCCCTGGTGGTGACGGCGTCCCGAGGGAGGCCTGAAAAGCTGGTGGATGCGCCCGCCACCACCCATCTGGTGGGCAGCATGGAGATTCAGGAACGCGCGGTCCAGACCCCGGTGGAGCACCTTCGGGCGGCCCCCGGGGTGGACATCATCAGTGAAGGGATCTCGGCCACGAACGTGGTGGTCCGGGGTTTCAACAACATCTTTAGTGGAGCTCTCCACGCTCTCACCGACCATCGGTTGGCCGGCGTTCCCTCTCTTCGAGTGAACCTCCTCCACTTCATTCCATCTACTAACGAAGACATCGATCGGATGGAGGTTGTCCTGGGGCCCGGTTCGGCCCTGTACGGTCCGAATACGGCCAACGGGGTTTTGCACATCCTCACCAAATCCCCTCTGGACTCCGCATCGCAGGGAACCACCGTAACCCTGGGCGGAGGGGAGCGGTCGGTGTTGCAGGGATCCTTCAGGACTTCCTATCTCGTAAACCGCCGGTTGGGCGTGAAGCTCTCGGGACAGTACCTCGAGGGGGATGAATGGCGGTACACCGACTTGGGGGAAAAAGCGGCCCGAGACGCCGCCGACGCGAACCTCGCGGTTTGCAAGGCGGGTTTGGTCATTCGGGGCTACACCTCTGGAGGTGCCGAGCAAGCCTGCGCCAGGGTCGGGAAGAGGGATTTCGACCTGAAGCGATACGGCTTGGAGGCACGGGCCGACTACCAATTCAGCCCGGACGGGACGGTCATCCTGACCTACGGCCGCACCTCCGCCAGCGGAATCGAGCTAACAGGCCTGGGAGCCGGCCAAACCGAGGATTGGATCTACCAGTTCTTCCAGGCGCGGATGAACAAGGGGCGCTTTTTCACCCAGGCCTACTACAACACGAGCGATGCGGGGAACAGTTTTCTCCTCCGGGACGGCGTGCCCCTGGTGGACAAATCCACGCTCTTCGTTGCCCAGGCCCAGCACGGTTTCAGTCTCTTCGACGACCGGCAGGACTTCACCTACGGAATCGATGTCTTCCAGACGCGGCCCGACACCGAGGGCACCATCAACGGGGTCTACGAAGAAGAGGACAACATGGACGAGTGGGGGGTCTATCTTCAGTCGAAGACGATCCTCTCACCCAAATTCGACCTGATCCTGGCCGGCCGGGTGGACGATCACTCCATGCTCCCGGACATGGTGTTCTCCCCCCGTGCGGCCCTGGTGTTCAAGCCCAACGAGGATCAGAGCCTCCGCTTCACCTACAACCGGGCTTTCTCTACCCCTTCGAGCCTGAACCTCTTCCTGGACATTTCGGCCGGTCTGGCCCCGAATGCCCAATTGGCTGCGCTAGGATACACGGTCCGGGCCTTTGGCACCGGGCCAAACGGCTTCGGCTTCCAGAACCCGGACGGCAGCTTGAGGGGGATGCGGTCCCCCTTTGCTCCGGGGCAGTTCCTCCCAGCGAGCCCCACCGTGATGTGGCCCATGGCCATGGGGGTCCTCCAGGCTCAGATAGCCCAAGGCGCGCTTCCCGCCTCATTGGCAGCCCTTTTGCCGGTTCTCGCAGGGCTTTCTCCCAGCTCCAGTGACATCGGCGTCATGTTGATGAACACCTCGGATTTTTCCTTGTCTGCTCCCGTGCCCGGGGCCATTCCGGGCACGCCGGGAATCAAGGAGAGCTACACCGAGACCTTCGAGGTTGGGTGGCAAGGCATCCTAGCCGATAAGATCCGTGTCTCGGCGGACGTTTACTACACCAAGAAGAACAACTTCACTTCCCCTCTTCTGGTCCAGAACCGTCTCCTTCTTCTGAACGGCCAGGATGTGGGTGCCTTTATCACCACGCCCATTTATACTGCCATCTACCAGCAGGCGTTGGCAGCGGGTGCCACTCCTGCTGTGGCAGCTGCCACGGCGGCGGCCCAGACCGCCGTCATCGTTCCCCAACTTGCTACCGGCATCGGGAGCGTCCCCCTGGGTGTGGCCGCGACGGAAGAGATCGCGTCCCAGGGAGCGGATCTCATCGTGAGCTACCTGAATGTCGGGGACATCGACTTCTGGGGCGCCGACCTGGCCTTCAGCTGGTTCCTGGACGACAAGTTCACCCTGAGTGGAACCTACTCCCATGTGGAGGATGACTGGTTCCTGGTGGCAGGGCAGGCTCCGCTGGCCCTCAACGCCCCTAAGGACAAGGGCTCACTCGGCTTGGCTTTCCGGAATGCGAAGACGGGCTTCAATGCCGAGGCTCGGGCCCGCTTTACCTCCGAGTTCCCAGCGGAATCGGCCGGGTACGTGGGCACGGAATGCATTCAGGATCATGACGGTGGATTTTTCGAGGAGAAATGCGTGGAGGCGGCCACTCTGGTGGACGTGAACTTCGGGTACAGGATTCGGAGAACACCGGCCACGCTTCAGCTGGCAGTCACAAACCTTTTCAACACACCGTACCGGAGCTTCGTGGGCGTCCCTGACATCGGGCGTTTCGCCATGATCCGGATGAAGTACGATATCAACTAGAGTGCATTGAATCCGGGAATACCGGAGTTATTCGGCAGGAAAAGGGGGGCGGCGGCGGGGCCGTCCCCCTTTTCCGTATCTTCCCCACGGCGGGAGCCGGTCTTCACCAACGTTGAGAACCGGTTGAGAACTTCTAGAGGAGGAACCCCTTGAGCGGCGGGCGATCGGTATCCAAGAGGGATCGGCAGGGCGCGATCCTCGAACTGATTCGGACCCATCGGGTCACGAGTCAAATGGAGCTGAGATCCCTTCTGGAGAAAGAGGGCACCGGTGTGACGCAAGCCACGCTCTCCAGGGACCTCCGGGACCTTCGCCTCGTGAAGGTGCCGGGAGCCGACGGGGGCGGCCACTATAGCCTGCCCGAGGAGTGGGAGAACAGCCCGCCTCTGGAGGCCCTGCTCCCGACCCTCTTCGTTTCGGCTGAAGGGACGGGGAATCTCCTGGTGGTACGAACCATGACAGGGGGAGCCCAGGCGGTGGCTCTCGGGATCGACTGGGAGGAATGGCCGGAGGTGCTTGGCACCATTGCGGGTGACGATACCATCCTAATCATCCTCAGGGACGCCGGCACCATGGAGGCCGTTCAGTCCCGGATTCTGACTATCGCCGGGGAGAGTTGAGGATCTTCGCCTGGGAATCTGGAAGGGCTTTTCACTTGACAACATGCACCGGTCGTGCATCTTTATGCATGTATGGCCGCGGGACGCCTGTTTTGCTTGGGTGTCTACGTGGCAGAAGGTGGTGGGGAAGACAGAGAAGGGGCGGGCGGAAATCGCTCGAAAGCACGCCTTGGCGGGAGGTGTCCCTGGATCTGTCTTCCCCCCTTTTTCTTTTCAGATTGCCATCCCGCCGCCGCCGGGGAGAACGAGAGTTATGAATATGCGGGTGGTGTTTGAGTATTCCGGAGCTCTGGACACATCCGTCATCGTCCCATGACAGGACTCTGGGGCGGTCGCTTCAGGGGCGGGATGGCGGACTCCATGGTGCCCCTGAACCGCAGCCTGAGCGTGGATTACCGCCTCTGGCCTCAGGACATTCGGGGGAGTCAGGCATGGGCTCAGGGGCTGGTCCGGGCGGGGGTCCTGACCGCAGAGGAGGGAAACACGCTCCGTTCGGGGTTGGAGAAGGTGGGAGAGGCTCTAAACGCCAAGGACTTCTCCGATGCCCCGGATGAGGATATCCACTCTTTGGTGGAGAGACTCCTTGCCGAGGAAGTCGGGCCGGTCGCCGGAAAACTCCACACCGGCCGATCGAGGAACGACCAGGTTTCCACCGACTTTCGCCTTTGGGGAATGGAAGCCGCGCATGCGGTGACGGGGTCCCTGCACGACCTCCTTGGTTCGTTCATTACTCTTGCCGAGGCGAGCCTGGAGATCATTCTCCCTGGACACACCCACCTTCAGCAAGCCCAGCCCGTTCGTGGCGCCCATTGGGCCCTTTCCCATTTTTGGCCCCTTCTGCGGGACCGGGATCGGTTCAGACAGGTCGGCCATGCAGCCAGCTCCCTCCCACTGGGTTCGGGGGCCCTGGCGGGGTGTCCATTCCCCGTTGACCGGGACTGGTTGAGGGAAGTCCTCGGTTTCCAGCGCATTTCGGAGAACAGCCTCGATGCTGTTTCGGACAGGGACTGGGCAGCGGAAATGGCTTTCGCCGGGGCCCTCTTGGGGGTTCACCTCTCCCGGATTGGAGAGGATCTGGTCCTATTTTCCTCCAGGGAATTCGGATATGTGAAACTCCCGGAGGGGTATTGCACGGGTTCGAGCCTTATGCCCCAGAAGCGGAACCCGGACGCCGCCGAGCTGGTTCGGGGCAAGGCCGGCCGGCTCCTCGGGAACCTCACCGGCTTTCTCACCCTTCTGAAAGGTCTCCCGACCGGGTACAACCGGGACCTCCAGGAAGACAAGGAGATCCTGTTCGATACGGTCGATACCCTCATGCTGGTGCTACCCGTCATGAGTGAGGTAGCGAAGGGGATCGAATTCCAGGAGGACACCATCAAGAAGCGCCTGGATCCGGAACTCCTGGCCACAGATATCGCCGATTATCTGGTACGAAAGGGTGTACCCTTTCGGGAGAGCCACCAGGTGGTGGGAGAGCTGGTTCGGACCGGTGAGGAAGGGGGGACACCTCTTTCCCGACTCCCATTACAGGCCTTCCAGAAGGTCCATTCAGCCTTCGAGGAGGACGTCTTTCGGCTTTTTTCCTTCGAGGCATCGGTGGAGGCCCGGAATCTCCCCGGCGGGACCGCCAGGGGAGCCGTACGAATTCAGCTGGAGCAGGCCGGGCGGGCTCTAACACGTTGACGCCGACTCCATTGCCCCTGACCTCCTCCCTTTCCACGGACGCCTGTCCCTGTCCAGAGAAGCCCTGGCAGCGCCGTAGGGGTCTCCCTACATTCCCGAGCGAAAGCATGCGGGGCCATTTCCGAGCAAAAACAACTCAGAAAGCTGCCGGAGACAAAGGGCTTGTCCCAAAACGACCCCTCAGAAACGGGAAAGGCGATGGCGGGAGCCAGGGCCGCCGAAGCCGTAACCCCGGGCATGAGGCTTGGCCTTGGAACCGGAAGCACCGTCGCCCATTTTCTTCGGGCTTTGGGCCGACGGGTTCAAGATGGAGAACTCCCGGGAATCGTGGGGGTTCCCACCTCTTTGCACACGGAAGCAAAGGCTGGAGAACTGGGGATTCCCCTGGGAACCCTTCAAGAGGTGCGGTTTTTGGACCTTACGGTCGACGGAGCCGACGAAGTAACCCCCGAGCTCGATCTGATCAAGGGACTGGGAGGGGCACTCCTTCGGGAAAAGATGGTGGCCCAGGCTACCGCCCGACTCGTCATCATCGCGGATCGGAGCAAACTGGTAGACCGGCTGGGAACGCGGTCCCCTTTACCGGTGGAGGTGGTCCCTTTCGCGTGGGAAAGCCACATTCATTTCCTCGAGGAATTGGGGGCTCGGGCCGTGATTCGGAGCAGCCCAACCGGAGACCCGTTCCTCACGGATAACGGCAACCTCATCCTGGATTGCCACTTCTCCGCAGGCATCAACGACCCATGGGGCCTTCAAGAGGCCCTCGCAGCCCGAGCAGGCGTGGTGGAATCAGGCCTGTTCCTGGGAATGGCCGTCGAGGCCCTGGTAGGCGGGGAAGGGGATGTCATGACTCTTTCCCGGATTGGAGACCGGTTTTGACTCTCATCGCTCCATCGATCCTCTCTGCGGATTTCGGAAATCTGGCCCGCGACCTCCTAGCTGTTGAAGCTGCAGGAGCCGACTGGATTCACGTGGACGTAATGGATGGGCATTTCGTTCCGAACATCACCATTGGGCCGCTGGTGGTTGATGCGGTGAGAAAGGCCACCACCCTTCCGGTGGATGTGCACCTCATGATCGAGGCCCCCGAGCGATACCTGGAGGACTTCGTGAAGGCTGGTGCCGACAGGATCACGGTCCATCAGGAAACCTGTCCCCACCTGCACAGGACCCTCCAACAAATTCGGGATCTAGGGGCCCTGCCAGGAGTGGCCCTGAATCCCGCCACACCAGTTTCCACCCTTCAGGATGTTATCCAGTACCTGGAACTTGTCCTGGTGATGACGGTGAATCCGGGGTTCGGAGGACAGTCGTTCATTCCAAGCTCGAAGGAGAAAATCCGAGCAACTCGTGATCTCCTCATTCGGGAGGGGCGGGGGGATGTCCTCATCCAGGTGGATGGCGGGGTGGGGCCAGGCACAGTGCCGATAGTCGTCCAAGCCGGGGCCGACGTCCTGGTCGCCGGGTCGGCCGTGTTCAGACATCCCGGTGGTGCTGCGGAGGGGGTTCGGGCTTTGAGAACCTCCATCTCCACACGTCAATGAATGGAGACATGATGAAGGATCTTCCTTTGGTGGACCCTGCGCAGATGGAGCGTTTGAACGAGTGGGGGGGCGCTGAACTGAAACGAAAGATGATCGGCCTTTTCCTGACACATGCGGTTGAACGGTTGGACCAGATCAGGGAAGGGGTTTCTGCCGGCAGTCCTGAGAAGGCGGAGACCGGCGCTCACACCCTGAAATCCAGCGCCGGAAATGTGGGCGCCCAACGCGTGCAGATGCTGGCCCAGGATGCCGAATCCTTGGCCGAGGCGGGGAAGCTGGATGAACTCAAAGCTCTTCTCCCCTCTTTGGAGGAGGAATTCCATGCTGCCTGCGGCGCCCTGAAGAATGTGCTGGAAGGGGTGGAGGAATGAAGCCGAGAATCGCCGTTGTCGAGGACAACCCGGACAACCGCTTTCTGGTGCAAGCTCTCCTGGAAGACCTCTACGATCTCTCCGAATATGAATCCGGGGCCAGCGCCCTGGAGGGCCTCGTCCAGGACAATCCCGATCTCGTACTCTTGGACATCTCTCTCCCTGACATTGACGGTACGGAGGTGCTTCGGTGGATCAAGAATCAGGAGGAACTGAAGGATACGCCGGTGGTTGCCCTTACGGCCCACGCCATGGCTGGCGATCGGGAAAAGTTCTTGGCGGAGGGCTTCAGCGACTATGTGACCAAACCGATCGTGGATGAGTCCATTCTCATGGAGACCATTGCCCGGTGGCTGACATCCCCCGAGTAGACGATTCCGGGGAGGAGAGGAAGAGGCCGAAAGACCCCTTCTCCCCGACCTGGAGGTCCGATATGCCTCGTGTGTTCAAAGGGGACCGAACCGCGAGTCGAGCATCCGGCCTGTTCTTCCTGGTCATGCTCTTGTTCGTGGGAGCCCGGGGGCTGTCCGGATCCGATTGGACCTCGGGGCCGGTTCTCTATGGTACCCTGGAGACCCTCTCCACCCTCCTAGCCTTTGTGGTGGGGGCACTGGCCCTCGTCCGATTCTACAGCAAGAAACAGGAGACCTTCCTCTTTATTGGAACGGGCTTCCTCGGTACCGGCTTTCTGGATCTCTTCTCTGCGGTTCTTGTTGCCGGATGGATTGGGGACTGGGACGCTGGGGAGCTCGAGGGGCTGGCCACCTGGAGCTTCACGGCGTCGGGGACCTTCCTCTCCCTGTTCCTGCTCGCCAGCTGGGTGGCGTGGCACCGGAGACGGCTGACCCCCGACAAAAAGCCGATTCGGGAGGTCACCGTATACCTGACAGCCCTCCTTTTGACCGTCCTCGTCTTCGCCATCTTCGATCTTTTCCCCCTGAGAGGAGCTCTTCGTCCGGATCAGTTCATCCGGCGGCCCGCCGAACTCGTCCCTGGGCTGATATTCCTTCTCGGCGCAGTCGGATACCTGGCCAAGAGACACTGGCCGGTGGATGCATTCGAGCATTGGTTGATTATTGCATTGCTTCTGGGCGTCATGGCGCATGGCGCCTACATGCCCTTCTCCTCCCAATACCATGACGCGGTCTTCGTTGGGGCCCATGTCATCAAGGTGTTGACCTACGCGAGCGTCCTGGTGGGCCTCCTCGCCAGCGTCTACCTGACCTTCCGGAGGGAGGAGGAGGTCGCCGATGCCACCCGGGAAGCCAATACCGCTCTGGCCAGGGAGATCGACTACCGCCGTAAGGCCGAAAGGGTCATCCAGGAA
>JBDRDQ010000116.1:0-4960 GCA_043820695.1 Gemmatimonadota bacterium
TGTTCCGAATTCTTTTTCAATTTCCTGTACATAACGGTCTACTGTTCTCCAGTTTTTTCCTATGTGGTGAGCCAATTCTTGAATGCTTCGTGGTTTTAAAGAGACAAAGTCCTCTATTTTGTTGATTCTTTCTTCGACCAGGGCGGCTCGCCGGTCCAGGATGCGACCATAACCTGGAGCTCGAGTGATCCGGGAGTTGTCGAGATAGAACCGGAAACAGGCATCGCCACTGGCAGGAGGATGGGAAGCGCCCAGTTGACCGCCAGCTCCGGCGACCGGACGGGCACGGTCACCCTCCGCGTCGTGGGTATGGTGGAAGCGATCGAAGTAAGCCGTCCCGCCGGTCGATTGCAGGCAGGGGGAACTTCCGTGCTTCGGGCCTCGGTGACCTCCCGTCCTGATGGCTTCTTCGGGGCCAACGGCATCATCTGGAGCTTGTCGGATTCCTCGGTGGCGATGGTCTCTCTCGCTGAAGGGGACTCCTCGGTTCTCACCTTTCTGAGGGAGGGCGAGGTCATCCTCACCGCCCGGGCGGATGCCGTTCGGGGTTCCGTGACCCTTCGCGTTGAATCCGCTTCTCCCGCGGTTTCCGTCAACCTCTCGCAGGCTTCGATCTCCTTCGAGGCCGTCGAGGGGGGTAGGCCGCCGCAAGAGCGGACCGTGGCGGTCAGGGTAACCGGCGGCGCCCCGCCCTCCGTGGGGGTGGTGGCGTACGGTGATGGCGCCAGTGGCTGGCTGCGGCAAAGCCTTGGATTGGCCTCGGGCGGAGAGATGGCGCTGACGGTGGGGGCCGAAGTGGGGGGACTCAGCCCGGGTACGTACACAGCGAGGATTCCCATCGGGGCCGGCGGCCAGACGCAATTCCTAGGCGTTCAGCTTGTTGTGGCCCCTGACCCCGACCGGGGCCCCGTCGAGCCGACGGAGTCGGCCGCAAGAGGAATCGCCGCCCTTCTGGAAAGCTATCTGGGCGCTCTAAACACCAAGGACACCGATCGCGTGCGAGAGCTGTTCCCCGCCCTCTCCCAGAGCGCCATCAACGAACTCCTGCGCCTCCCGGCCACGGATCAGTACTACATCGCTTTGCAGCCCGGGAGCCTGAGGAAGGGTGCGCGGGAGGGGACGCTGGACGGGGAGGTCATGTCCGGTGTGCTCGGCCCCGACGGGCAGGGTGAACTCCGCCGTGTGATCTACACCTTCGGCCGGGGGGATGAGGGTTGGTTCATCGTGTCCTTCCGGGCTGGGGGATAGTCCCTCCCGCCCTATCCCACGACCAGTACGACCCGAAGTGTTCTGGGCTCTACCGACTCCAACCCTACCCTTCCTGAGCTGACGACCAACGAAGCCTCGTATCGCCCGGCGGGAACCCCCCCGGGGTTTACGGTAACGGACAGCTCGGCAGGGCTCGAGAAGGTGGCTGTGGTCTTGTTCAGGAACGCACCGGTGATCCAACCGGTCTGTTGCCCCGTCCGGTAACTGGGGACGCTCACCCGAAGGCCGGAGAGTGTCACTCGGGTTTCGGACCCGTTCCGGACTCCCACCCTGAGGCCTATCTGTGCCGTGGTTCCGGGTTGGGCTGTCGCCACCACGCTATCCCCGGGAAGTGGGACCAGGACGCCCGATCCCCCCCCAGGAGCCTGCTGGACCAACTCGATGGTAGGCAGGTCGAAGGACCGGTCGGGTTTACGTGCGGAGAAGCTCACTTCCACGGCTTCAACACCACCCCACTGGCTTTCAATTCGCACCACGGCCACCGAGGTCCCCTCCGGGAGGCTTCCTCCGTGAGCCTTCAGCTCGACCAGGTTCGAACTGACCGTGGCGCCGGGAATCGGGTCTGTGTCCAGCCACCCGGATTCCCCCTCAGCGTAGTCGATGGGTAGAACCCTCAGGATTCCCAGGGAGGATCGGTCTCCCCCCCCCGGGGTTCGGTCGGAAAACCCTCGACCGAAGGGTGTCAGGGCTCGCGAGGGTGTCGCTGAAGGTGACCGATCCGCTGGAGAGGCTGAGTACGGGCTGAGCGAGCTTCAGCCGTGCCTCTAACCGTACCTCTCCCCCTTGGTCACTCTCAACCACCACCCTGGCCCGGTGAACCCCCCCCGGGAGACCCTCGATGGATGGCGTGAACCGCAACGTCATTCCGTCCACCGAGCCTCCGAGCCACCCCACCGAGGCATCGAGGTAGGTGATTTCCCTGATGCGGAGGGCGCCGAGGCTACCGCCCCCTCCGTTGAAAGCCGAAACGTTCTGGGCTGAAGGATCGGCCCCTCCCACGATCGCGTCGAAGCTGACGGAGTCCACCGACAGGGCCAGGCGTGGAGGGCTTGCCCCGGGGGTCACGGTGAACACGACGGTCACCGTGTCAGATCCGCCGAAGGGACTCATCACGGGGAGGAGGGCACCATAGGCCTGGGCCCGAGCCTCCAACTCCCCGGGTTGGGCTGTGAGGGAAAGGGAGCTTCCGCTCAGAGATGCGGAGAGCCAACCGGAGCCCCCCTCCCCGTACAGAGTTCCGCCCAAACTAATCTCCCCGAGGCTGGAAAAGGTGCCACCGCCGGTATTCGCTAGGGTGACCTTTCCAGGTACCGGGCCCGACCCTCCGACCGTGTCTCCAAAGCTCACGATTCGGGGGGAGACGGTGAGGCGGGGAGACCCTACCTCCAGTGTGACCGCCAAGGTCTCGGATCCACCCTGGGGACTCGCCACAGGGACCGTCGCAGTGTAACTACCCTTCTCGAAGTCGCCACTGATGGCCGAAACAGCGATGACGTTCAGGTTCAGAGCCGGATTCAACCATCCCGTCCCACCCGGTCCATAGGCTGTTGGGCCCAATTGTATCTGACCCAGCGTCCCTCCTCCCGCATTCGATGCCAGGACAGACTGGGGCTCCGGGTTGGAACCTCCCACCAGGGCGCCGAACCGCAGGGTGTTGGCGGAGAGCACCAGTTTGGGTGGATCGGTTTCCCGCACCACGGATAGGGTGACGATAACGGATTGGCCTCCGCCATTCTGAGAGGTGACGGGCACAGTGGCCGTATGGCTTCCAGGGAAGGTGGCGCCAGGGGTCACCCTGACACCGAACGTGCCGCCGATCACGGCCGAACCGCCCTGGGGTACGGTCACCCAGTTGGCCGCACCCGGCCCGTAGGTGACGGTCCCAATGGTCACGGCACCCAGGGCTCCGATCGTCCCGGCACCGGTGTTGGCGAGGACCACGGTTTGCTCGGGAGGGGGGCCCGCATTGACCAGCCCTGTGAAGGACAACCCCTGGGTGGAGAGGGTGAGGATGGGCTCCGCTACGACGAGCGTCACCTCCACCGACTCGTTTCCGCCGTTCGCGCTGGTGAGTTGGACCGTGGAGGTGTAGCTCCCGGCGGCCAGCCCCCCGAGGGTCGCACTCAGTGTGACGGCGGTTCCAGGAGGTGAGGTCGAGAGCCAGGTGGAGGACTCCACGACGCCCAAGGTTCCCATCTCCCCGCCTCCGGCATTGGAGAGGATCACCGTTTGGCTCGGCGGATCCGCTCCCCCCTTGATTCCGTCCATCCGCACCGTTGAAGGGGAAACCACCAGGTCGGGCTGGTCCTGGGTCCTGCGAACCGTAAAGGCCACGGCCAGGACTTCGCCTCCCCCCAAGGTACTGGAGACAGGTACCGTTGCTCTATAAATGCCGGCGGAAAGGGCGCCGGTCGTGGCCCGGATAGTGAGCCCTGTCGGTCCCATGACGGTGACGAGCCAGTTGGTTCCTACCGGCGCGTATCCGATGGTGCCTACGGAAACGCTACCGAGGTTCCCGTAGACTCCAGCACCCGAGTTGAAAACCCCCACCACCTGATTGGCCGGATTCCCTCCACCCTCCGAGGCAGAGAAGCTGACAGACCTGGCCTCCAGGCTGAGCCTCGGCGCTTCTACAGTGAAAGTCACGGCCAGCGTCTTGTCCCCTCCGTTGGTGCTCGTGACCGGGACCGATGCCGTGTAGCTTCCTGGAGCCAACGTCCCGGTGCGGGGAATGAGGGTCACGTCGGAGTTGGAGTGTTCGGTATCCGCCAGCCACCCCGTGGCCCCAGGTCCATAGGTGATGGCGCTGACGTCGACGTCGATGTTCCCCAGATCTCCTGCCCCTTTGTTGATCACGGCTACTTCCCGCTGGGGGGGGTCATTTCCGCCGAACACCGCCGAGAAGTTGACCGACGAAGCCCCCAGCTCCATGGCGGTGGGCCCCCCCGTTGCCGCCACCGTGAAAACCGCCGTCACGGTCTGCGCTGTGCCGGCGGTCGGCGTGACCGTGAAACCCCCCTGATAGCTTCCGGCGGGAATCGTCCCCGTGGCTACCGTCAGAGAGAGGGCCTCCCCGACGATGGAACGTGTCAGCCAACCGGTTGCCCCCCCGCTGTAGGCCACCGATCCAAGCGTGAGCGGAGTCAGGGCGGAGAAGCCGCCACCCCCGCCATTGCTCACAGAGATCCATTGGGTATCCGGGTTTCCTCCCCCCTCCTCGGCGAAGAAGGAGACGGTGGAGGAGGAGACGAGGACCTCCGGGTCCTCAAGGGCCGGAGCGACCGTGAGGGTCACTTCAACGGAAACATTCCCTCCGTAGGCGCTGTTTACCGGAACGGTTCCCGTGTAGGTGCCGGCACCAAGGCCACCAGAGGTCGCCGTGAGGGTCACCGTATCGCTTCCCCCCGGTAGATTGGCTTGGAGCCATCCGCCCCCGCTGATGCTGCCCAGCGTGACGCTGCCGAGAGCCGCGAAGTTGCCGGCTCCGGTATTGAGAAGAGTGATGAGGACCGAGGGAGGGGAGGCCGCACCCCCTTCCACCGCCGCGAAGCTGGCGCTGGCGGAGGAGGGGGAAAGGACCGGCTCGGCAACCTCCAGTGTGACGGCCACCGTCTCATTCCCGCCGTTGGCGCTGGTGAAGAGCACGGTCGCCAGGTAGGTACCGGCCGGGAGGGCCCCCGTTGCCGCGCTC
>JBDRDQ010000117.1:0-14221 GCA_043820695.1 Gemmatimonadota bacterium
AGCGTCCTGGTGGGCCTCCTCGCCAGCGTCTACCTGACCTTCCGGAGGGAGGAGGAGGTCGCCGATGCCACCCGGGAAGCCAATACCGCTCTGGCCAGGGAGATCGACTACCGCCGTAAGGCCGAAAGGGTCATCCAGGAAAGTGAGGAACGCCTCCAGGATTTCCTGGACAACGCCAACGACCTGATCCAAAGCGTGGACCCGGACGGAAACTTCATCTATGTCAACCGGGCGTGGAAGAACGTCCTTGGATACACCGACGACGAAGTCGAGAAACTCAACCTCTTCCAGATCCTCGATCCCGGATGCCGGGCGCGGTGCACAAGGGACTTTGCCAGAATCCTTCAGGGGGAGACCCTTCCGGTCATGGAGGTGGATTTCGTAGCGGCCGACGGACATGTGGTCCGGTGCTCAGGGAGTGCGAATGTCTGGTCCAAGGCCGGCGAACCGCTCGCTACCCGGAGCATATTCCGAGACATCACGGAACAAGTCGAGGCCCGAAGGAAGCTGGAGGCCTTCCAGGCGAATCTCCGAGCCTTGGTGGAGAACACGGGTGATGCGATCTGGTCGGTGGACCGGAACAAACGCCTCATCACCTTCAATACCGGCTTCTCAATGGGCCTCGAAGTCCGGACCAACCGGGAGCCAAGGGTTGGAGACGGTCCGAAGGATTGTCTTTCGCCGAAAGATTTGGCCTGGTATGAGGAGATGTACGAAAGGGCTCTGTACGGAGAAGCATTCAGTGAACTCCGGGACGAGGAGATCGGGGGCCAGATCCGGAGCTACGAGTTCTTCTTCAATCCCATCCGGGAAGCTGCCGGGATCACGGGTGTTGCGGCGTTCGAGAAGGATGTCACTGCCCGGCGCCGGACCCAGCTGGCCCTCCGGATGGCCAAGGAGGAAGCGGAAAACGCCAACCAGGCCAAGAGCCAGTTCCTGGCCAGCATGAGCCATGAGCTCCGGACTCCCCTCAACTCCGTGATCGGGTTCACCAACATCCTCCTGAAGAACCGCAGTGGCCATCTGGCTGAGCAGGAGTTGAGCTTCCTGGAACGGATCATCGCAAACGGGAAGCACCTTCTGGAGCTCATCAACGAGGTCCTCGACCTTGCCAAGATCGAGGCCGGTCGAATGGAGCTGGATCTTCAGTCGGTCGAGTTGGGATCTCTCGTTGGCGACACCCTTTCACAGCTGGGGGGTCAGGTAAAGGGCAAAGACGTCCTCCTCACAAGTGATGTTCCGGAGGGCCTTGACCCCTTGAAGACGGACTCCGGGAGGCTCAAGCAGGTCATCATCAACCTGGTGGGCAATGCCCTGAAGTTCACCAAGCAGGGGGAGGTGACGGTCCGGGTGGAGGTCCAGGGAGATGGGCGGACCCCGAGGGCCATTGCCGTGAAGGATACCGGAATTGGGATTCCCCCCGATCGTCTCCAGGCCATCTTCGAGGCTTTTCAACAGGCGGATGGCACCACGGGTCGGGAGTTCGGGGGAACCGGGCTGGGCCTGACCATATCCCGATCTCTCTGCCAACTCATGGGCTATGACCTGAGGGTGGAGAGCGAAGTAGGGAAGGGGTCCACCTTCACCATCCTCCTGACGGAAGCCGCCTCTCCGGAGAAACGGGCCGAAAGGGAGCTGATGGAGGAGGCCTTGCGGCCGATCGGATCGTCCCGTCCCGCGCCGCCGCCCACGGAGCTAGGGACCCGGCGGGCACGGCGGGCACGGATTCTGGTTATCGATGACGACCCGGACACTCGGCGCCTGCTCCGGGACCAGTTGGAGGAGTTACGGTTCGACGTGGTTACAACTGCCTCCGCTGAGGCCGGACTTCGAATCGCAAGGGAAGAACGGCCGGATCTGATCACCTTGGACCTCATCATGCCCGAGATGACGGGTTGGGAAGCCCTCAAGGAGTTCAAGGAGGCCAGCGACCTCCAGGACATTCCGGTGGTGATCATCTCGGTCCTGGCAGGGGACGAGGACCGGGGCAACATCTTCGGAGCCGTCGATCTTCTCACCAAACCCATCGAACGGGACGACCTGATCAAAGTCCTTCGGCGGAACCTCCGGGAGCCCCGGGGCCGCAGGGTCCTCGTCGTGGAAGACGAACCCGACACCCAAGAACTTTTCAAGCGCTACCTGGAGGAGGCCGGCCTTCAGGTGACGCTCGCCGGGAATGGGGAAGAGGCGGAGCGGGCCCTCGATGGACTATCGCCGGACATCATCCTTCTGGATCTGGTGATGCCGGTCATGGATGGTACGGCCTTCCTGCAACGGCTGCGAAAGGACCCCACCCGGATCGAGATCCCCGTCATCATCTGCACAGGGAAGGATCTCTCGACCGAGGACCGGAAGCGGCTCCTTTCTCAAGCCACTGAAATCCTGGCAAAGGGGGATGACCTCGAAGCGCACCTGATGTCCGCCCTGGCCAAATACTTTCCGCTGGACCCCAGGCCCTCCCCTCCTCTCGCAAGGCCCGGTATGGGGGAGGGGGACACGCTGGCCAAGACTGCGGGCCCGGAGGAGGCCGTGACCATCCTGTTGGCTGAGGACGATCCCATGTCCGCCGCGATCCTCCTGCACCAGTTGGAGAAAGAGGGTTTCCACGTCCTTCATTACCCCGACGGGGCCCAAGCATTGGAAGGGGCTCTCTCCAACCCGGTCAGGTTGGCCATTCTGGATGTGAAGATGCCGGTGATGGACGGGTTCGAGCTCTTGGAGAGGCTTCGGAAGGTCCCGGCTTACGATGAAGTTCCCATCATGATGCTCACTTCCATGGGCAAGGAGGAAGACGTCGCGAGAGGTTTCGAGCTGGGGGCCGACGACTACATGGTGAAACCGTCTTCCCCCGTGGAGGTTCTTGCCCGGGTTCGCCGACTCCTGAGCCGCTGACTCCGTGGACCCCCTGATCTCCTTAGGGGTCGCGAGTCTCGGGCTCGGGCTCGCCATGGCGGCCCTGGTTGGGAGAATGGCCAGGGGAGGAGAGGTCTCTCAGGGCTTCGCCCGAAAGACGTTCCACGCAGCGGTCTTCACCGGCGCCGTCCCGGCCCAGCTCCTTCAGGGGTTCTGGGGGGTCGTGGTGTACGGATTCGTTTTAACGCCCATCGTTCTTTTCGCACTCTGGAAGGGGCCGGGGTTCCCCCTTTTCGACGCGCTGGCGCGACGATCCGATGGCCGTTCTTCCCACAAAGATGTCCTCACCCCACTGGTGTCCACGGCCTTTGGGGGCCTCCTCTCGGCCCTCCTGGTGGGAAGCTTCGCCATCGTGGGGTATCTGGCCTGCGGATGGGGGGACGCGGTTGGGGAACCGGCCGGTGAGCGTTGGGGACGGCACCGCTATTCCTCCCCTCTCGCCAGGGGGAATAGGATGACCCGGTCCGCAGAAGGATCCCTGGCTGTCTTCCTGGTTGGGTCCTTGGGTGCCGGGGTTGCCATTGGCCTGTTGGACTTCTCCCTTCCCCAGGCTCTGGGGATCGGCCTTCTCTGCGGGGCCGTGGGGGCGGTGGCCGAGGGGCTGAGCGGGCCCGGGATGGACAATCTCTGGGTCCAGCTTCTCCCCTCCTTGTCGGCCTGGTGGTTTCTGGGATAGGAAAGAACCGGGACCGAAAGTGGGGGGTAGTGGTTGAGGAGGACTACCTGAAGCGTTTTGGCCCAGAAGGAAGGTAGAGACCGGTATGCCATATTTCCGTCGCCGCTCCCACTACCCATTCTCTTCAGAGGAGCTCTTTGCGTGGCATAGGCGCCCCGGCGCCTTAGAGCGGCTGTCGCCCCCGTGGGTCCGGGTCCGGGTCCTGAAGAAGGAGGGGGGAATGCACGACGGGGGCAGGGTCCTTCTCGCCGTCAATCATGGGCCCGCCGAGATAAGATTGGAGCTCCGTCATACCGGGTTTGAAGAGGGTCGGCTCTTCCGGGACGAACAGGTCTCCGGGCCCTTCGAAAAATGGGTCCATTCCCATCGGTTCATCCCCGCGGATGACGGCGGATGCTTTGTGGAGGACGAGATCGAGTGGGCCCCGCCCATGGGGTCCGCGGGACGTCTGCTCGCGGAAGGGTTCATCGGGAAGGAGTTGGAGCGGGCCATTTCCTTCCGCCACTCCCGCCTCAGGAACGATCTGACCCTACATGGCAGGTTTGGCGGAAGACCCCTGACCGTGGCCCTCACCGGTGGCTCAGGATTGATCGGATCAACCCTCAGGGACTTCCTCACCTCCGGAGGGCATGAGGTCCTCACCCTCTCCCGCCGCCGGGGAGACTCCACGGGGACTGGGCCTTCCTGGGATCCGGTTGGAGGCCGGATGGACCCCGCGATTCTCGAGGGGGTGGATGCGGTGGTCCACCTGGCAGGGGAGTCCCTGGCGGCGCTCCGTTGGACCGAGGAAAAGAAGGAGAAGATCCTGAGGAGCCGACGGGACGGGACCGCTCTCATCGCCCGGACGCTGGCTGGAATGGCCAGGCCTCCCCAGCTGCTCGTATCGGCATCTGCGGTCGGGTATTACGGAAACCGGGGGGACGAGATCTTAGCCGAGGATAGCGGGCCCGGAACCGGGTTCCTGGCCATGGTCTGCCGGGAATGGGAGGGAGCCACCGGTGCGGCCAGAAAGGCCGGGATCCGGGTCGTGAACCTCAGGACCGGGTTCGTGATCAGCCCTCTGGGCCCCGGTCTGGGGAAGATGCTCCCACCCTTCAAGGCAGGGTTAGGCGGAAGGATCGGGTCAGGGCGCCAGTATATGAGCTGGATCGACCTGGACGACCAGGTGGGGCTGATTCACCACGTCCTGACCCGACCCGGGGTATCTGGACCCCTCAACGCCACGGCTCCAAATCCGGTGCCAAATTCCACCTTCACCGATGCCCTGGGTCGGGTATTGGGCCGTCCCACCCTGGTTCCCCTTCCAGCCTTCGCCGTGAAGGGGATGCTGGGGGAGGTGGGAACGGAGCTCCTGCTGAGTGGAGCCCGGGTGGTACCCAAGAAGGCCGAGGAAACCGGATACGAGTTCCTTTTTCCGAACCTGGAGGATTCTCTCAGATTTCAGTTGGGCAAGCAGGAGTAGGGCGGAGCGCTGGGGCGGGGGTCTTTCCATCGGCCGGACGGGTTTCGTTTCAGAGTCTTCGGTGGGAGAGATTCTCCTCGAGCCACTGGTAGAACCCTTCCTGGGCCTCTACGCGAGGCTCCCCGACCCTCCGTCCCTCGTAGTTGTTCACCTGATCCGGGTCCAGAACCCGTGCCTTGGTGTTGTCCGAGAGCTGGAGATGGAGAAAGTGCTCCACTTCCTCCCGAGCCCGCTCGTTGTAAACGGGAAACGCCACCTCCACCCTCCGATCCAGATTCCGTTTCATCAGGTCGGCTGAGGAGAGGAGAAGGACCGGAGCTCCGCCGTTGGCGAAGCGGAAGATGCGGGCGTGCTCGAGAAATCGGTCAACGATACTCCTCCCCTTCACGTTCTCTCCGAGCCCGGGAAGCCCCGGTCGAATACAACATATTCCCCGGACGATGAGGTTCGTTCTCACCCCAGCCTGACTCGCCTCGTAGATCAGCTCCATCATCCCCGTGTCTTCGAGACTATTCATCTTCAGAGCCATGCCGGCGACGGTCCCTGCCCGAGCATTCGTGATCTCTTTTTGGATGAGGCAGGTCAACTTCTCCCGGAGGGCGCCCGGCGCGACCAATAGATGCTGGCATTCGGGGGCTTCGATCTCCTCCCATAGGAATCGGAAGACCTGCTCCACGTCCAGCGTCAGGCGAGGGTCCGCGGTCAACAATGCATGATCCGCATAGACGAGAGCGGTCGCCTCATTGAAGTTCCCGGTGCCGAGGTAGGCAAAGTGCCGATCCCCGTCTTCTTCCTGCCTCGTCACCAGGGCGATCTTCGAATGGACTTTGATTCCCGGCTTGCTGTAGAAGGTCCTGACCCCTGCTTCCTCCATCTCCGCGGCCCATTGGAGATTCCTGGCCTCGTCAAACCGGGCCTTCACCTCCACGAACGCCGTTACCTCAGCCCCTCTCCGGGCCGCGGCCATGAGCGCTCGGACCACAGCCGAGTCCTCCGCCACCCGGTAAAGAGTGATCCAGATCCTGGTGACCCTGGGGTCCCGGGCCGCCTCCTCGAAGAACCGGATCACGTAGTCGAAAGACTGATACGGGAAATGGAGAATCCTGTCCTCCTCGGCAACTGCATCCAGGACCGACGCGGCTTTCCTCAGTTCCGGGTGGGGAAGCGGCTCCAACCCCCTCCTGACCAGGTGAGAGTGTTTCCGGGGTCTGGGAAGCTGAAAGAAGTCCTGAAGGTGGTGATAACGACTGCCGGGAAGCAGGTCGTCATCCTCCAGGTCGAGGTGCTCCTTCATGAAGGAAATGAGGGCATAGGGAGCCTGAAGGTCGTACAGGAAGCGACTTGGAAGGCCGGTTTCCCGCTTCTCCAGGCTTTTCCGGATCTTCGCCACCAGGTCCCCTTCGAACTCGTCTTCCAGGTGGAGGTCGGCGTCTCGGGAGAGCTTGACGGCGTAGGCGGACCCCACCTCCCACTCGGGGAAAAGGCTAGGGAGAGACAGGCGAATGACGTCCTCCAAGAAAAGGAGGTTGTGTCCCTCCCCCGGAGCCACCACGAACCGGGGCAGGGGAGGGGAGGGCACTTCGACGATCCCGTAGGAGGGGCGCTCCGACCCAAGGGAGATCTCGGCTTCGGGCCAGAGCTCGGCGACCAGATAGATCCGGCCCTCCTCGAGAAAAGGCGCGTCGGCCTTGTCCGCTAGAACGTGGGGTTCCAGGAGCGGGATCACCCTCTCCTTCGAATACTGTCTTAAGAAGGCTTCCTGCGCCGGCGTGAGGTTCCGGTTGTTCAGGAGGAACACCCCGTTGGATTCCAGCTCCGGAAGAATCTGGCTTCTCAGGGTGTTCGCGTACTTCTCCTGTTGGCTGGTTACGATGAAGTGGATGTCTCGTAGCAGGCGGGGCGGGCGAAAGGGGAGTTTCTTCAGCTTCTTCTTTTTCAGCCGAAGGAGGCTCCTGAGTGAGGCCACACGAACCCGAAAGAACTCATCCAGATTCGAAGAGAAGATCGCAAGGAAGTTGAGGCGGTCCAGGAGAGGGAGCCGAGGATCCATAGCCTCCTGAAGGACCCTCTCGTTGAAAGAGAGCCAGCTGATCTCCCTGTTCAGATACCGATCGGGACCGTCCTCCTTCGGAAAGTCCGAAGGTTCATCGGCAAAGAGGGGAGCATCGTCGGATGACGGGGGAGCCTCGTCCCGGGGGACTGAAGTTGGAACCACCGCGTTGGGCAGGTCGGTCATAGACTCTGGCCGGGAAAGGGGGCGCCGATCGACCGCGTCAGCTGTCAGTCTATGCCGTGAGGTGATAACCCGCGAGAGCGTTGTTGTTCTACCGCCTTGATCCGGAGACCGAAACACCGTTGATTTGTCTGTAAGGCCGGGGTGACGGAACTGGTAGACGTAGGGGACTTAAAATCCCCCGGGAGCAATCCCTTGCGGGTTCGAATCCCGCCCTCGGCATGGTTGGAAAGTCCACCGGGACAGAAGGTTACGGGATTGCCGAAGATGGTGGTCCCGTTTCTTTTGGGTTCTGAAAATCCGGCATTGTGCCGCAACTGTGCCGCACGGGTCCAAGAAAGAGAGAAGCCAGGGGAAGTTCATGCTTCTTTCCTAATTGGCACGACGGTACGGTCTTCGGCCTGTTGCTGGCGGAACTCGTGAATCTTCTTCATGCCTTCAGATGTGGATTTCTTGTCCGTGATGGCGTAGCGCCGATACACGGCTTCAGTCTTGTGTCCGGTGATGTTCATGGCGGTGGTTCTGGGAACACCCGCTCTCTCCATCTGCCGAACAGCCGTCCTTCTCAAATCGTGGAACCACCGTCCCTTCAGACCCGCTCTCTCGCACGCGGCGTCCCATGCTCCACGGAAGCACCCGATGAGTTCACCGTTCCTGTGGAAGACGTGGGTGACGATCATCTGACGTTCCCGCTCCGCCTGGTCCGTGTGTTCGCGTTGCTCTTCAATCAATTCGGCCAACTCCGGCAGTTCCCGGTATGGGATCTCTCGGCCTTCGTCGTTCTTGGTGGTGCCAGGCTCAAGCCGGATCTCACTTGCTTCGAGATCCACCTGGCTCCATCGGAGAGTGAGACATTCGTTCTTTCTCCAGCCGGTGAGTGCGGCGAATCTAACCACGGGTTTCAAGTCTTCTGGCAGTTTAGCGATCACGGCCTGAAGGTCGCCTTCGGCGAAGAACCCCTTCCGCACGTTGTGGACTTCCGGCGTGGGGATGTTGGGTACGTTGCCTCTGCTCAGAAGTGAGTCATCGACAGTCAGGTGGAAGCCTCGCTTCAGTGCAGCCGTCTCTTTCTGGATCGTCGAGTTCGATGCGCCTTCAACCTGACGGTCGTCGATGTACGTCTTCATCCGTGCCGTCGAGATGTCCATGGCGCGATGGTGTTCGAAGTGTCGGGTCAGGTGCTTCAGTGATGATTCCAGCCGCCGAGTGGACTGAGTTGGTTTCTTCTGTAATCGTTTCGAACCAGGTCCAACAATTCCAACACCGTCACCTTCTCTTCATCGGGCCCGACCAGCTTCCCGGTCCCCATCTCGGCCATGCGCTTCCGAAGGAGCTTCTGTGCATCCTTCTTCAGGTCTGACCCGGTGGATTCCCGGTAGCGTTTGCCTCGGAAACTGTAATCCACCCACCAACTGTTGCCGCGCCGGTAGATCCGGCCTGTCCCTTTCATTTCAAGCCCCCTTTCTGATTGCGTCACGGAGGATGCGGGCCGCGTCCGCCTGACGTTCGGCCATTTCGCTCATAGCGTCGGCAATCTTCCCCAGCGTTCGGGTGGTTGCCGTCCTTTCTCCGTCCCGTATGGCTCGAATCAATGCCTCACTGACACCCGAAGCGGCGGCCAGTGACCGGATAGAGCCGGGATACGATTCCAACGCCGTGCGCACTGCATCCTCTTGAATACCCATGTGCGCATCATCCGCACAGATGGAGGTGGGCGCAAGGTTCACGATGCCTTCCGTTCGAGCCAACGTTTCAACCCCCGTTCGCTGATGCGATAGGTTCGGGGGGCGAGTTTCTTGACGAAGGGCAAGGACTCCGCGTGGTTGTAGATCCATTTCCGGGTTACACCGGCCCGATCAGCGGCCTCCTGAGCCGTCAGTTGGCGATCTGGGGCCCTGGACACCTCCGGTTCCACCTGGTGGGGCAGGGAAGGGGCCATGAATCGCCTCTCAAGCCGAACCCTGACGGACTCCAACACACCGATGATCTCCGGGATCTCGTCCAGGGGGATCATGTCCATCTGGTCGGGATCAGCGATGAGCCAAGCCAACCGTTGAAGAGGGGGTGGGTTCGTCATTTGGAGGGCCCCATCACCGCATATGGGCCCCCCCAGGCCCCTGCGCACCACTCCGGCGAGCGGGCTTCGGCATCGGTACCGAGGGTCCGAAGGTGGTCAGCCTTCTCGCGCCAAACTGTGGCCAGGGAGAGGAGTGGGGAGATGTTCACCGACGGCCCTCCTCACGCTTCTGCCTAGCTCGGCCCACCCAATGGTGGAATCGGTCTGACGAGGGGAGGCGGTTCATTATCTCTCTCATTTGTGGAGTCCCACCCCCAGTCGCTTTGCCACCGTGTCCCGTGTCCCGGTCCCCCCTTTGGGGGGGGACACGGGGACACACCCCTTTTCCCAGGTTCATCTTTCAGGCTGGAACCCCTCAAATCATGGGGACACTCAAGGGACAAAGGGGCCTTCGCCATCATACAGTTCTCTCAAGTACCACGGAGAGCCTCATTCCGGTTATCGGGCCACCATCATCTCGGATTCGTCCTTCGATCAGGAGGAGTTCGATTGCGGCATCGATGACCGTGCCTCTCCCGGTCACGCCCTCACGGACATCTCGGTTGGAGCATCCGGGGTGATCGCGGACGAATTCTTCCACGACCAGGGCCTTCTTCTCAGCAGCCTGCCGCCGTTCGATAGGCTGGGGGCTGAGGTTGGAGGCCAGGAGGCGGAGGGCACCTTGCGGTGTGTAGGAATTCGATGGGGCAGCCGGCTCATCATCTTCTACCGTGAAGGAGAAAGTGTCGGGGGACGGGTAATCTCTGAGTTCCGTCCTGACGGTGACAACGGAAGACGTTTCTCCTTCCGACCCAGGACCATACAGACATCGTACCAGCCACCGAAGGAACCCGAACCCCGGATGAGATCGGTCAGCCTATCCCCCCTTGGATCGGCTCTGCCTTTCCTGGCATGGTGCGTCAAGCTGGTTGTGAGGCCGGGGGCTTGGTCCCGAAGTCGGGAGATCGCCAGCAACTGCGAGGTGACGGTCCGATCTTCGTTCGAACTTCCTTCGCTGGCATAGGCCCAAGGATCCACCATCAGTAGGTCGAGTTCAAGGTCCTTGGCATAAGCTCCAAGCTCCCACATGACGACGGGATCGGACAACTTCAGGGGAGGACGGTGCCAAACGTGGACGTAGTCGTTCAGGTCTTCGGCTCCTATGTTCCGACTGAGTGCCAGGCGATGGATTCGCGATGCCTGCTCCCGTTCTCCACCCTCAAGGAGCACCAAGCCGGTGCGGATGCCGCCCGGCATTGCGAATCGGCCCAGGAAGGGCGTCCCGGTGGCACCCGCTACGGCCAGTTCCATGTGCAGATAGGTTTTGAAGGACTTGGGATAACCCACCAGGAGGAAGTTGCCGCCTGCCGGAATAATCCCTTCGGCCACCCAGCGGATCTCCGTCTGGGGTTCGGACAGGATTTCACCAGGGGAACGAGGAGGTAGGAGCTTGGGTTGCTCTCCCCGTTCCGACTGTTGGGTGTCCCCGAGGAGTCTCCTGGCGAGGAGGGTCCGCGCTCCTTCGGACAGGGGGACCAGACTCCTGGCCACGTTGTGGGCCGTCTCTTCTGACCAATCCTCCCCTCGGAGCACTTCCTCAACGGCGTCAATCCTGTTTCTGGTTTCATCATCCACTTCAGGTTGTCCTTCCCTACTGAAGGATCGGGGCTGGCCCGGCTGGGTGAGTAGGCAGCCAGGGGTGGCTTAGGCCCGCCGCACCAAATGACTGTGGCGGCCCGGGCGCAGCCCCCTGTTCATACTCGGTTCATGCTTCGGTCATGTTCCGGACGGTCCCGATTGCCCGTTGCTGGACGGCTCATTGCTCATCTCCTCTCACATTCGCCTGGATGCCGGATCTGGCCGGTGGAGCGAAATGAAACGCAAAGAAAACTCCTGCCATACTGGCAGACTCCTGCGCTGCTGCGTCTCCCGCAGGGAGAGCCTCTGGAAGGACCCGTTTTTTGCCTGAGGCCCCATACCGCCCCGCCCCAGAGGCTGGCCAGATGTGAGTTTTCCCGCGGTCCTGGGAATCGAGTCCCGAACCCCGCCAGGACCAGCCATCTCCATTCGTCTCGGGTCGGACGCGGACCGAAGACTCGCTGATCCTCTCGCCCGCCACGGACCAGACGCTCCTCGGCGGCCTGAACCAGAACGTCGCGCACCCACTCCGATAACCGGAGGTCTGCTTCCGTTGCTGCAGCCTGGAGAAGTGTCCGCTCCTTTTCCGAAACCCGAACCCCAAGGTGCGAACGCCTGAAGGAGTATCTCGTCTTGGTGGCCATCGTCCCCTCCTTGCTGAAGTTGCACATGAGGTTAAACTTCAGGGCGGCGCAGTTCACTACGCAACTTGTCCGAAGGAGGGAGGATGTCCAAGGCGATGAGGCGGGAGGACTTCATAGAGGCAGTGAATCGAACCGCCACGGAAATTGACGTCAGGATCAGGGTCTCGGCGGCTGACTTTTTCTTGGATCTCCGCCAGCGGGAGAAAGGTCAACTCACCGAAACCGATGTGGACCTCACCGTAGAACTTGCGAGGAGAATGGCGGTAACCTCGTCCAGACACGGGGAGAGCAGGACTGAGGAAGTTCGATTGAGAGAAACCGCCTACGCCCGCCAGAACCTCTCAACGTGGCTAGAGGTGCTTGCTCCTCTATTCTCTCGGCAGCGGAACGAGATCTTCGGTTCACCCTCTGTGCCGTTTCCGGGCCGGTATCCGGATGCCGTCAACTGGATTGAGGAGAAGTTTGACCGTCTGCCCGTGTTCCCAGGTGAGTTCGATGAGGAAGTTCTCCGGCTAAAGACGGAGTTGAATCATGCGGCCTTAGAGTTGGGCAAGATGACCGGCTTGGTTATCGGGACCTACCCCAACCGTCTTTTGCTCCTGTATTGGTCCCGGGACCATTCCAGGGTTGAACGAAGGGAGATCCACAATTCGGGCAAGCGAATAATCGCTCCCTCGGCGATCGCACGACTCGCACACGAGGCGAGGGCCTTGGAGCAGTTGACCGGCATTGATTCCGCCGATTGGGTCGGGTTTCTAATGAGCGAGGCCGTTCCCCCCGCGACCAGGGCTCTAATCTCAGTGAAGGCTTTTCGTGAAAGGATCAACAAAGAGACCGTAGTCGAAGGTTCTCGGATCACCGTGGAGTTCCTGACCCCGGACGTGACGTGGGGAGATTTGCGGACCCTTCACGAACAGCTTCGGGAATTTTGGAGGGAAGAAGGCGTCGGTGCAGGAAAAGAGGTCAAGGACCGGACCCGCGTCACCGATCTTGACCAAGCCCTCCTGGATTTGGTTGAGAGACTCGGACCACCTCCGGTCGGAGCGGGTGCATCCGAGTGGTGGAACCGGGTCGCTGGAATGTGGGTGGAGGAAGGGAGGCCACCACGCCCGGTGACAACCCATCGGCGGCATTGGAGGAGGTTACGCGAGAAGCTCCCCAAGATCGGCTTCGTGCCAAAGGTAAAGAAATGGGAGTGATTGGGCCTCACACAGGGGGGAGTTGTCCACGGCAGCCCTAACCCGGGCCCCCCGGGGAGAGAGTCATCCAAAGATCAGGTAAACCAAAACCAGCCCGAACACGATCGGCACCCACCACGCCAATGCGGCGAAAACCCAGGTTGGGTAATCTTCCACCCTCCATCTTTCTCCCTTTGGGTAGCGAAATAGGGACATTGGTGCCCTCCCGGCCGGAGTTACTGAATCCCGCATAAAAAGATGGCGACGATCCCATTAGGGCCGCACAAAGAAGTGGGGGGGAGCATAAAGGAGTTGTTAAGGGATTCTGTCCAGGTCAGCTGTTGGCCAGCTCAGTCCAAACACGGCTCCACCTTGTGACCGAGGGGAATAGGCCAAACTCCCTTCCTGTACCCCGGCCATGATCTTGGGCGCGTATCCTTCCTTGTGGGCTGGAAACCCCGGACGGATGGACTTCAGTGTCGCCCACCGATCTTCCCTCCAGTGGCCCCCGGTGCTGTCAGGCCGCGCCTGCGCTCGCTGTCCGGTCCAGATCCTCTTCCTTGCCAGCCACCAGCAGAGTATCGGAGTCCTTGAGGGGCGCATCTGGATCGGGAATCGGGCGAATTTCATCCACCAGCATATCGTGTACTGCCACGACGACCACCCCACTTTTTCGAGGCAACGCCAGCTCCCTGAGGGACCGCCCAACCCAGGCATTGGGCACGGCCATTTCTTGGAGCCCGAAACCTGTCCCGAGTTGTACGTAGTTCAGGAGGAGGCGGTTCGCGATCCGTCGGCCGAGCCGGATACCAGACTCCCGCTCCGGGAAGATGGTCTCGGTAACCCCAATCTTCTCAATGAGTCGAGCGTGGTCGTCGGAGGTCACCTTCACGTAAACCTCTTCTACGCCCATCTCCCGCAGGATCAGGGTGGCGAGGGCGCTGGCCGCGAGGTTCTCTCCTGTGCTGATGATTGCGGCCTCGGCATTCTCAGCGCCCAGGCGTTTCAGGTCCGTCGCATTTGTGCCGTCCCCGACTGCGGCTCTGGATACGCTGCGACCCAGCCTGTCCACCCGCTCCGGGTTCACATCAAGGGCTACCACCTCGTGTCCGAGATCGTGGAGGGTGGAGGCGACACTGGATCCGAAGTTCCCCAACCCCACCACAATGAATCGCTTCTTTGACATTGTGTTATCCCTTCGCCGGCCTCAGCCGATCATGACGTCTTCATAACTGTATCGGAACCCACGCTCCCCGTTCATTCCAGGTCGGGCAAGGGCCATGGCCATTGTCAGAGGGCCCACCCGACCCAGGAACATTAGGAGGATTGTCAGCAGCCTTCCCCCACCGGAGAGATCGGAGGTTGCCCCCATGGAGAGCCCCACCGTGTTGAAGGCTGACACCATCTCGAACATCTGGGCG
>JBDRDQ010000118.1:0-6698 GCA_043820695.1 Gemmatimonadota bacterium
GAGTTCATGGATCGACCCCTGGCTCCAGCCCTCGTCCAGGGCCAGCGCCCGATCCAAAAGGGCCGAGACCACGGGCAGATCCGCCACAAGATCCATATCGTTCTTGTCTGCGGAAACCGCGGAGCCGGAGGCCGCCGCGTACCAGTACATGGCTGGAACTGCCTCCCGGTTCAGTTGGGCCGCAGCCGCGACCGGGTCCTTCCGCAACCCTTGGAGGGATCCCGGAGAATGGAGCTCCAAGGCCCTCCCCACATAGTCCCTTCCCCGCAGGAAGAGCTTCTTGGCACGGGCCCGGTCCAGCCTGGATTGGGAAAGGTCCGAGAACTCGGCCCTCCGGGCAGGCTGGAGTACATAGGCGTGGGCGTAGAGGGTGAACCCGGAGCCCGCGGCGATGAGTAACTCCCGGTGCTCCGGCGTCTCCAGGAGTATGGTCTCCATGAGCTTGAGGCTGAAGGGAAGAGCCTCTCCCACCAGAATCGGGTCGTCATCGGTCAGGTAAGCCCCGGTGCCCCCCCCGGAGAGGGAGCTGGCCACGGAATTCATGGCCATCTTCTTCAAGGAACACCCTGTGAGGAGCAGAGGGAAGACCGCCAACGGGAGCCAGACCGCGGTTAACGGGCGGGGTCGTCGCATGAGCTTCACCCTCGGGCCGGTAGGGGGTCATTGAAGCGGGTAAAGGGACCGCCTTCTGGAGACCTACGCATGAACGTACTCCGACAAGAAAACAAGAGTAAACCTAAACAATTGAGAGGATGGCGTCATGAACACAAAAAGGTACCTATTCCGCAAGCGCGGTAGACCTTTTCCCAGAAGACCGGAAAGACCCTCCTAATCCAGCCAGCCCCCGAAATACTCCCGGTGGGCGTCGCACGTGCACCGCTCGTTCCAGGGCTCGGCACAGCTGCAGATCAACCCTACCCTGCGGTCGCCCTCCTCCCGGGAGATGGGGCTGGAGGTAGTAGGCGTCCGTGCACTCGTCCCCCATCACCTTCCCGGAGATGAGGGCCACCCGCTCCCGCTCTTCGAACGGCCTGCAGCAACCGCTGCACCTGAGGTCATCCTCACCCATGGGCCTCTCCCCCTCTCTCAGGATCCTTTCCGGGCCTCCCACAGGCGCCCCCAGGCCGGACCCAGAGCGCGGAACCCCCGGACCAGGTCAGCTCGAAGTCCACCCTTGCGAACCGTGTTGTCCCCTGGATCAGGACCACGAGGGCCACGACCGCCGCCACCATCAGCGGAGGCCCGATCCAGATCCAGTGCCGGTAGAGTACCGCGAGCACCGAATCATCCATGTCCAGTCCTCATCGAAGAGAGTTCCGGAGCCTTCTACCCAGCTCCACCAGGACATCCCAGTCCGCTTCCGATCCCGCCCAGAAGCTCGAGACCAGGACAGCTCGCGCCGTGATCGTTACCGAAAGGTACCAGCCGGGATCCTCCCGAAACTCAAGCAGGGTATGCTGCACGTCGGCGTTCACCACCTCCGTCGCGATCCGGTCGCTGGCGCACGTGACGGTGAACCTCCGGCCGAACTCCTGGACGCCCACCTCCACGCGCTCATCCACCAGTACCTCCACACCGGGCGTCCGGGTGAAGATGGTCACCGGTGAATCGGCGCGCCTACCGTCGTACTCGGCAAGGAATCCGGTTCCGTTGGAGGTCTCCGAAGGTCTGTCCTTGGGGCTGGCCTGGTATCCGAACAGGTAGGAGCGAAAGGGTTCCCGATCCACCAGCATCAGACTCTGGATACTCCACGTCTCCTGGGGCGTCGCCTCCTCCAGCAGTTCGGCGAGCCGCCCGTCGCCCTCCGTAAGAAGAGGGTAGCCACGGCTCGTCGAGTACCGCGTCACCTGCTCTCTATGCTTCGCGCCCTGGCGAATGGCCAGTACGAGGGCTCCCAGCACCAGGAACCCGAAGATGGCCATTCCCACCACCTCCCCTGTCTTCATGCCTCCTCCAGTGGGGGCCCTATGCACCCGTAGCCAAAAAAGCACGCGGGAAGAAGGGAACGCAAGGCATCCGGCTGGTCGCTGGACCTACGGGTGAGGGAGCAAAGAGGCCCTTCACTCCGCCCTCAAAGCCTGGACCGGGTCCATCCGACTTGCTTGGCGAGCCGGGATGAGAGCGGCCACCAGGGCCACGGCGATGAGAATGGCGGCAACCCCTGCGAATACCATCGGATCCCGGGGATCAACTTCGAAAAGGAAGCTTTCCATGATTCTTCCCCCGGCCAGGGCCGTTGCCAACCCAAACCCCAATCCCAGGAGGGTGGGGAAGGCGGCCTGTAGCAGGACCAGTCCTACCACTCCGCCTCCGCTCGCCCCCAGGGCAAGTCGGATGCCGATCTCCTGCCTCCTCTGGGAGACCAGATGGGCGACGACCCCATAGAGGCCAACCGCTGCCAGCACCACCGCGATGCCGGCAAAGACCGAGAGAAGAATGAGGTAGAACCGGGTGGAGGCCGTTTCCTCTGCGACCAGCTCCTCCATGCTGGAGACGTTTCGCAGGGGAAGTGCCGAGTCCATGGCCCGGATTTCCTCCCGGACTCCGGGGAAAAGGGCGCCTGCTCCGGGATCGAACCGGACTAGCACCGTCATGGATCCGGGACCCATCTGGCCATGAGGTACGTAGACCTCCGGGACCGGTTCACCGGTGACGGATCTCGAGCGAATGTCCGGCACGACGCCCACCACGGTCCAGGTGGGTGATCCAAACCCCAGGGTGGCCGAGATTCTAACCCGCTCCCCCAGAGGATCCTGCCCCGGGAAGTTTTCCCTTATGAAGGTCTCGTTCACCAGGGCCACCGGGATCGCCTGGCCATTGTCCGAGGGCAGGAGGCCTCGGCCCCTGAGAACGGGAATCCGTGCGGTTTCGAGGTAGGTGGGGGTCACGGCCCGAAGATACGACTCGGTCCCCTCTCCGGGCCCGGGATCCAGTCGGCCCTCCACCCGGACGCCTGCGGAGATCTCCCAAGATCCGAGAGGGGCACCATAGGCCGCGCCGACGGAGGCCACACCCGGAAGAGCCCTGATCCGGTTCTCCATTTCTCCGTAGAACTGTGTGATCTCGGAAAGCTCTGCATACCTGGCCTCCGGAAGCACCAGGTCGAAGCGGAGGAGGTTCTCGGTCTCATACCCGAGCTCGACGCTGCTGAGTTGGCCCAGGGTGCGGATCAGCAACCCCGCCCCCACCAGGAGAACCACCGAGAGTGCCACTTCAGTGGCCATGAGGGTGTTTCGGGAGCGACTCGACCTTCGTCCCAAAGCCCCCGGCCAACGGGCTCGCCCCAGGGCCTCGGAGGGGGAGGTCCGCGCCAGCTTCAGCGCCGGACTCAGGCCGAAGAGAAGGGCGACCACCACCACCAGTCCCAGGGTGAAGAGGAGGACCGGGGCGTCGAGGGTTACCTCGTCGATCCTTGGAATGGCACCGGCCGAGACCCTCTTTAGGAGAGCGATCCCCCCCAGGGCGAGTCCCACCCCGATGGCGCCCCCCGCTCCCGACAGGACCAGGCTCTCGGTGAGGACTTGGAAAATGAGCCTTCTCCGGTTGGCTCCCATGGCCGCCCTCACCCCCACCTCTCCGACTCTCCCCTGGGCCCTGACCAAAAGGAGGTTGGCCACATTCGCGCAAGCAACTAGGAGGACCAGGCCCACGGCTCCAAGGAGGATCCAGAGCTTCTGCCGGACCTCGCCAACCGTTCTTTCCTCGAGGCTCCAGACGCTGAACCGCTTCTCGAGGTTGGATTCCGGGAAGGTCTCGGCCAGCTGCTCACCCAGAACCCGACTCTGGTCGATGGCCCCGGGAAGGGTGACGGAGGGAGCCATCCGGGCGATGACCCGGTAGGCATGACAGGATCGGGCGCAGTCTTCCGGGGACAGCACGTAGGGTCGCCAGATCCGGGCCCCCGCAGGGTACTCGAAGCCTGGAGGAGCGACCCCCACGATCTCGAAGGTCTCTCCCTGGAGCTCCAGGGTCCGGCCCAGGATCTCAGGGTCCCCTCCAAGCTCGTTGGTCCAGAAAGCGTGGCCCACAACCACTACATTCGGGTTCCCGGGATAGCTCTCCTCCCACCGGAGATCCCGTCCCATGAAGGTTTCGAGCCCGAATGGCGCCAGGATGCCGGAGGTGACGCGGGCTCCCGAGATCAGCGTAGCGCTGCCCCTTCCCGTAAGGACATCGTCGGACGTCGTGTATCCCACTGCTGCCTCGAATGCCGGGAGATCCTGAAGGTCCTTGAGGTCTTCTTTGGACATGGGCCCCAGCCGATCCGGAGCGTCCGCCCAGGTGGAGTAGACCATGGTGAGTCGCTCCGGTTCCCCGAAGGGAAGGGGAGTGAGGAGTACCCCATTCACCACGCTGAAGATGGAGGTGGTGGCTCCTACTCCCAGGGCCAGCGTTACCAGGGCCGCGAGGGTGAAAAGGGGATTCCGCCGGAGAGACCGGAGGGCAAAAACCAGATCCAGCCTGAGGTTATCCACGAGTTGTGTCCCATGTTGGTTGGGTCTGCCGGGTGTCCCCATTCTTCCGGGGCCTCCGTCTTCCTCCCCCTTTGGGGCCGTTCTCCCCCTGGACACCGCCAGGGTTCGCCGTTCCATGAAGCCGGCGGCGCCGATGTTCAGTGAGGTCTTCCCCAGAAAGGCGATGACGCGCAGTGCTCCTTGGGCTTCCGCTTCCCCATATCCGTCCCGGAAGGCTTCCTCCATGTCCTCCCCGAATCGCTTCCGAAAGGGAAGTGGGAAGCTCAGGAGGAGGAACCGGAAGGAGGCCATGGCCAGGGCGCCGGGCTGCTTGCCGGTCCGTCGGGAATCCCCACTCATCCCACCACCTCCGGGATGGTGGCTTCGGCCAGTGCGACGACACGCCTCAGCCGCCGGACCTCCGCCCGAACCAGTTCCAGCCCTTGAGCCGTAATCCCGTAGTAGCGCCGTGGGCGTCCCCGGTGGGTGCCCTCCTCCCCCGGGACCGAAGGGATCTCCCGGACACAGCCCGCATCCATAAGACGTGCCAGGACCCGGTAGAGGGTACCGATTTCGGGAGTGACCAGCCCTCCGGAGTGGTCCTCTACGGCCTTCATGATTCCGTATCCGTAGAGGTTCTCCCCGGCCAGGACCAGGAGGACGTGGAAGTCCAGGGCGCTAAGGGGGCCGGTGGAATCCGCCGGGGGCTGGCTGGAGGTCATTTCCGATCGTTCCAAGTTGAATACATGTCTGGTGCATGTATTGAGACACACGGAACTCGGGAGAGGTTTGAACGGGGGTGCTGCCGGAATGGAGTTTCAACTGCCGGCGGCACCCGGATGCCGGCGGGCCGCCAGGCGGAGGATCCGGTCGCCCACTTCCCCGTACGAATGGCCCACGACCTCGGCGGCGCAGGCTAAGCTGGCATCGTAGCTGATGTCTGCATTGGGATTCACGTCGAGGATGAAACACACCCCGTCCCGGACACGCAGGTCGAGACGCCCGTAATCCCGGCAGCTGATGACCTGGTAGGCTCGCCGACACACTGCTTCCATGGCGGCCAGCTCGTTGGCGCTCAGGGGTGCTGGCAGAAGGGTATGGATTCCTTCGTAGTGCCGCGATCCGGGAACGAACTTCGAATCGAAGGTGCAGAGGCGGTCCCTGACCGCCGGGAATCCGGAGAAGTCCATCTCGGCGGGCGGGAGCATCTCCACTCGCCCGTTCCCCCAGAGGGACACGTGGAATTCCCTGCCGTCGATGAAATCCTCCACCAGGGCCGGTTGGCGGTAGCCGTCGAGGATGAAGGCGATACGGGCCTCGAGCTCAGGTCCATCCATCACCACGGCTTCGCTGGTGATCCCCTCGCTGCAATGTTCGTTGACGGGCTTGACGATGGCTGGAAACCGGGTCCAGCCCGGAACGTCGGGGGATTCGCACAAGCGCCAAACCGGAGTTGGAATCCCGGCCCCTTCCAGCGCTTCCTTCACCCGTCGCTTGTCGCTGCATAGCTCCAACACCTCGGAGCTGGCCCCGGTAAAGGTGAATTCCATGGACTCGAGGGCCCGAGCGACCAGCGCTTCACTGTGGTCCACCCCGGGCACGCTTTCGCACCAATTGAAGACGAGGTGGGAGTCGGCGCCGAAAGGGGCCAGGGCCTCGTCGATCCGCTCATCCTGAAGAGGAACCACCTCGACTACGCGGCCCACTTTGGACATGGCCTTTTCGAGGGCCTCCACCGGCTCGAGGGCCATGGTCCTCTCCCCCTCCGACCAATTGGGATCGAGGTTGTGGAGGAGCACGGTCGGAAGGTGGTCCGGGATCATGTCCTCCGCTTCGTTGGGGCGGCAGAAAAGGACTGGAAAACCACCGACGTATAGCCCCAGGAAAGGGAACTGTCCAGAGGGGGAGAAATCCCTTTCCTTTACCTCAGCTTCTCCCGCCAGGAGCTCAGAGTGCCCCCACGGGAATGGTCACATGGCCTTCCGCGAGTGGCAGGGACGCCTCGGCCAGACAAATCACTCCGCCCCCCCTGACCTTCAAGCCAAGTTTGTCGAGGGTCCGGAAGTGTCCTACCGCGTTTCGCCCCGGGGATGCACTCTTCTCGAACTCCAGCGGGTACACCGAGTCGTCTTGCACGATGAGGAGGTCGATTTCTTTCTGGTCCTTGTCACGGTAGAAGTAAAACGGCGTCCGACGCCCCCGGTGCCACCATGACTTGAGCAACTCCGTGAGAATCCAGCTTTC
>JBDRDQ010000119.1:0-7961 GCA_043820695.1 Gemmatimonadota bacterium
GAAGATCTTCGAGACCTCCGGCACCGATGCGGGCCAGTCCACGGCCTTCGGCCTGCTGGGCCACGGAGGTTATCTGTCTGTGGTTGGATTCACTCCGAAGAAGGTCGAGATCCGCCTCTCTAACCTCATGGCGTTCGACGCAACAGCCGAAGGGGTCTGGGGGTGCCTGCCGGAGCACTACCCAGCCATCGTGGAACTGGTCCTGGCTGGAAAGGTGGTCCTGGATCCGTTCATTGAATACCGGCCACTCTCATCCATCAATGACGTCTTCGAAGATCTTCACGCTGGGAGGATCTCCCGTCGCGTGATTCTCACGCCGGAGGGCTAGACCATGTCGTTCAAGAACCACGACCTCGTTTCGACCTTCGATTTCGAAGGGGTGCTATACGAGGAGCGCCCCATCTACGATCCAACGGGAAAGGTCATCGACGGCCTCTACGCCGTTCAGATCACGCTCAACAACCCTCAGCAGTACAACTCCTATACGACGGACATGGTGAAGGGCGTGATCCTGGGGATGCGCCGAGCCTCCAACGACCGGGCCTGCGTCGCGGTAGTCTTCACCGGCGCCGGGAACAAGGCTTTCTGCACCGGTGGAAATACCAAGGAGTACGCAGAGTACTACGCCGGCCAACCCGAGGAATACCGGCAGTACATGAGGCTCTTCAACGACATGGTCACCGCCATTCTCCACTGCGACAAACCTGTGATCTGCCGGGTGAACGGAATGCGCATCGCCGGCGGGCAGGAGATCGGAATGGCCTGCGACTTCACGGTGGCTCAGGATCTGGCCCTCTTCGGTCAGGCCGGACCGCGCCACGGCTCGGCCCCCGACGGAGGCAGCACCGACTTCCTGCCACTCTTCATCGGCATCGAGGCCGCCATGGAGAGCTGCACCCTCTGCGAGCACTGGAGCGCCCACAAGGCGTACAGGATGGGGCTGCTCACCAAGGTCGTTCCTGCGCTGAAGGTGGACGGGGAGTTCGTGCCGAACCCTCTGGTGGTTACGGACCGCTGGGTGAATGAGATGGGTGAAATCATCTACGGGGAGAAAGTTGGAGGGGATGGAAAGGCCAAAGCCAAGGAGCTCATGAAGAGCGGTGAGGTGGACCTTTCTCTCCTGGACAAAGCCGTGGACTCCCTCATCACATCCCTGGCTCAGACCATGCCGGGATGCCTGACCAAGACCATTGAGAGCGTACGGAAGCACAAGCTGGCCCAGTGGGACAAGAACCGGGAAGGAAACCGGGCCTGGCTGGGACTCAACATGATGACCGAGGGCCGGGCTGGGTTCCGAGCCTTCAACGAGGGGTCCAAGGAGTGCCGTGAAGCGGACTTCATCCTTCTCAGGCAACGTCTGGCCCAGGGGGCGAAGTGGGGCGACGAGCTCACCGAAGAGATTCTGGCCAAGGCCCATGGCAAGGCGCCGGCGGACTCGTGAGGGACGCCGGCCGGGGCTGATCCTATCTGAATGACGGCGGTGAAGGAGGAAGAATGGAAGGCAACCCGGAAGTGCTGAGGGACGGTCCCATCCGCCTGGAGGCCCTGGATGACGGAGCCATCTGGCGGGTCGTTTTGGCCACCCCCAAGGCCAATATCCTGGATATGCAGAAATGCGACATTCTCTCGGAGGTTTTCGCCGAAGCGGCCAGAGCTCGGGAACTGAAGGGAGTGATCATTGAGGGTGACGGCCCCCACTTCTCCTTCGGCGCAAGCGTCCAGGAGCATCTTCCTGACCAGATTGAAGCCATGCTCCACGGCTTCCATCGTCTCTTTTTCCGCATGCTCGAGGCCAAAGTCGTCACCCTGGCCGCGGTCCGGGGTCAGTGTCTGGGGGGCGCCATGGAGTTGGCAATCTTCTGCAACCGAATCTTCGCCTCACCCGATGCCAGGTTTGGCCAGCCGGAGATCGTTTTGGGAGTCCTGGCACCGGTGGCGTCGGTCATGCTGTCCGACCGGGTGGGCCGCGGCCGGGCCGAGGACCTCCTCCTGACCGGGAGATCATCGAGTGCCGCCGAAGGTCTGGCCATCGGCCTCGTCGATGAGCTGGCGGATGATCCGGGGGCCGCGGCCCTGGAGTACGCAAGAGAGCATCTTCTCCCAAAATCCGCATCCAGTTTAAGGTTCGCAGTGAAGGCGGCCAGGGCCGGATTCGAAGAGAGAGTCAGGAAGGAGCTGGCAGGAGTCGAACGCCTCTTCCTGGAGGAGTTGATCACCACCGCCGATGCTCAGGAGGGCCTGACCGCTTTTCTCGAAAAGCGCGATCCGATATGGAAAAACGCGTGACGGGCGAGGAGCGGTGGACGGATGCCGGACTTGGTGGAGGCCTTCAACTTCACCCAATGCCCTGGCCATAGATGATAAGCTGCCCCGCGTTTAGGTAAGCGCTGCTGCTCTCATTCAGATTCGCCCTTACCCCCCGGGACCGTAGACATCATGGATCACCCGGCGGTACACCACCGAGTAATGTCGGTAGCGGCCCGGCATGTGGGAGACGACAGAGCCGACTACGACCACCGCAAGTAGAATCGGCAGACGGAAATCCCAAGCCAGCGGCACGACGCATATCAGGGCCAGTTTCGCCATGGTCATGAAGCCGCGCGCCTGGTGAAACCACAAGAGTCGACCTCCGGATTCGACCGCGGCCAACACCGCTCCGGTTCCGATGGTCAACCAGAGGATCACCATCAGCCTCTCGGGAGCGACGTCGAAGGCGTGACCTCCCAGCAAGATCCCCATGGCGGCGATGTGGGCCGTCCGCAATGCGATGTTCAACGCTCGCATCATTTCCCGACTCCAGTTCTCCGGTGCGGGGGGGCGGGCACCAACAGCTCTCCCGTTCGCGCGCCGGCCACAAACCCCGGCAACCCATCCAGAGCCACACGGAATTCGGACGACCGCAACACTTCGAGGAAGGCCTGCACCGGCTCGCGCTCCAGCCGATCCCGGAGGCTCAGAAAGTCGTACTCCTCGTCCCTCAAGGGTGCGAACCCCAGGCCGTACGCCACCGCCACCGCCTCGATTCCGAGCCCCCAGTCGGCGCGACCCGACGCCACAGCGGCGGCCACCGCATTGTGAGAGCGCGTCTCCGCATCGTAGCCGGCTATGCCTGCACGAAACTCCACCGGCGAGATACCCTTGTCACCCGCAATCTCATCGAGAAGGAGATCCAGAAGAACGCGGGTGCCGGCTCCACGGGTGCGATTGAGCATCCGTAGCTCGGCCATCCCCGCCAGAAGGTCGAGGGTCGGCGGCTCTGCCGGGAACTCCTCCTTTCGGAAGTAGATGCCCTGACGTCTGACATAGCCCTTGATCAAAACCCCGCCTGTCCCCAGCCGCTCCAGTGCAGCGCGGTTGTAGGCACCGGAGGCCGGGTCGAGCAGGTGGACTCCGGCGAGGTCGGTCTCACCCCTGGCGCAGGCCTCTACACCGGCCGACGAGCCGACGTTGATGACCTTGGCCGTCAAGCCTCGCTCCCTGCGCAGCAGCCCCAGCGCCAGATCGACCCCCCGACAGTGGCTGCCGATGAGCGTCAGGTCGGCCACTCTCAGCGTCTGCGCCAGGGGGGCCACCCGCACCACTTCCCCCTCCGGCACCACAGCACGATCGGCCGCCACCTCCATGGTGCCGTCGGCCTGGGCGAAGGCGTGGATGGAGCCGGAGGCCCCCGCGATGGGATAGGCGGCCGGCGCTCCCTCGCTGCGCGGCACGAGATGGACGAGCACGTACTCATGCCTGCCCTCGGCCGAGTGGTATCTGACGGCGAGACGTGCCTCGACCCACTCGGACTCGGTCTCGACCGGTAGGTTGGCGAGGCGTCGTATGACTGGAGCCACGAAAAGGTTGAAAGTGATGATGGCGGAGGTGGGGAATCCCGGCAGCACGACCACCGGTCGACCGTCCCAGGCGGCCAGCACGATGGGTTTGCCTGGCTTGATGCCGACGCCGTGGACGAGGATGCCCGGCCGAGCCACGCTGTCGATGATGCCGAAGGTCAGGTCGCCCGCCCCCTTCGAGGTGCCTCCCGAGAGGATGACCACGTCGAAGTCGTCACGGGCCCTCTCGCAGGCGGCGCGCAGCGCCTCTTCGTCGTCCGGTATCACACCGAGGAACTCCGCCTCTCCGCCGTTGTCCCGCACTGCGGCCCCCACGGTGGTGGCGTTGGAGTCGTAGATCTTGCCGGGTTCGAGTGGCTGGCCGGGAGTGACGAGTTCGTCACCGGTGGAGATGATGGCGACCCGGGGCCGCCTCGAGACCCGAACGCTGTCAATGCCGAGGGCGGCGAGCACACCGAGCTCACGAGTGGTGAGCATCTGACCGGCGCGCAGCACCGTCTCGCCCATCCGCATGTCGGCACCGGCGACCTGGATGTTGGCTCCGGGCGCGACCGACTTGTAGAGACGCAGCCTCCTCCCTTCGACCTCGCTGTGCTCGACCATCTGCACCGCGTTGGCGCCCCGGGGAACCACCCCTCCCGTGGCCACCTCTAGGGCCGTGCCATCCCTCACTTCTGTCTTGGGTACGGCGCCGGCCGGCGCCGTCTCGAGAGCGAGCTCGAGGCAAACCGGTGCGTCCTCGTTGGCATCAAAGGTATCAGCCGCCCTCACGGCGTACCCATCAACGAGGGCCCGGTCAAAGGGCGGAACGTCGATGGGCACCAGGATGTCTCCGTCGAGCACGCGGCCCTGCGCCTGGGCAAGGGACACCTCCTCGCCGCCCAGTGGGCCGAGGGGCAGAGCGGCATGCCAAATCCGCTCCGCCTCCGACTTGCTCACCGTCTTCAGGAAATGAATGCCTTTGCGTCCCATCGTCGCCCCTTCAGTTCGGCCAGTTGAGAGAATAACCCGAAAGGACTCCGAGGTGCGAGACCTCGGATTTCCCCAACCTCGACGCTCTCCAGCGCAAGACCCCACCTCCCCCCTCGGGACGCATAGGGCCATGGGTCCGCCCTGGCGGACCAGGTACCCTTTGGATGGGATATGTGGATTGATCTAGCTAAGTTAGCTAAGCATCTTTATCTTCAAGGCATGAAAATGGTAAATGTTCATCGGGCCAAGACCGAGCTCTCCCGCCTCCTTGAGGCAGTGGAAGCGGGGGAAGACGTGGTCATCGCACGGGCCGGTGTGCCCGTCGCCCGGCTGGTGGGAGTTCGCACGGACGAACGGGTCCCGGGGCGCCTGGCCGGGGTGGTCCGGCTAGGGGAGGATTTCGAAGAGCCTCTTCCCCCCGAGATTGCCGGAGGGTTCGGGCTGGAGAGGACATGAAGCTCCTACTGGACAGCCATGCGTTCTTGTGGTGGTTGGCCGACGCTCCAGAGCTTTCCCGTTCGGCCCGGGCCGCCGTCGCGGACCCGGCAAATATGGTATTGGTGAGCGCCGCAACCATCTGGGAAATCGAGATCAAGAGGGCGCTGGGGCGCCTGGAAGCCGGCTCCGCCGACCTGGTAGCAGAGATTGAAGCGAACCGGTTCGGAGAGCTCCCCATCCAAGCCAGGCACGCAGTGGTCGCTGCCAGGATGCCGAGGCATCACGAAGACCCTTTCGATCGGATGCTTCTGGCCCAAAGCCAGGTCGAAGGCCTGGTATGCGTCACCCGAGATCCGGCCTTCGAACCCTACGGGGTTCCCTGCCTCTGGTAGGAGGAGTGCCCTTGCGTCCCATCGATACCTCTTCAGTACGGAAAAACCTCAGTACAGAAAGACCTCGACCTCAGTACCCGCCTCCAACCCCTCGTCATCCCGCGGCACGATTACGAAGCCGTCAGCCCGTGTCACCGAGGTAAGGATGCCGGAGCCGCCGGACCGGAGCGGCTCGACCTCTCCCTCCCCAACGATCTGCACTCGGACGAAGTCGGTACGGTTGAGCGCCGAGGCGAGTTTGCGCCGCAGGCGTCCTCGGGCGCGCCGGTTCCATCGCTCTTCCCGCTGACCGAGTTGGAGCTGGAGAGCGGGACGGACGAAAACGTCGAAGCCCACCATGGCCGCCACGGGGTTGCCGGGCAGGAGAACCGCCAGGGCTTTCCCCAGCCGACCGAAGGCCAGGGGGGACGCAGGCCGGATATTGACGCCGTGGACGAGTAGCTCGCCAAGCTCAGCAAGGAGGCCGGGCAGGTAGTCCTCCTTGCCGGCCGAGGTGGCACCCGTAGTCAGCAGGATGTCGCCGTCGAAGGCCTCGAGGGCCGCGCGCAGTGCCTCACGGTCATCGGGCAGAGTGCCCAGCGACCGAGCCGCGCCACCGGTCTGGGTGACCAGCCCCTCCAGCATGTAGCGGACCGAGTTGACGACCCGGCCCCGGCTGCCGGCCTCCGCCGACCCGGGCTCCACCAGCTCGTCGCCTGTGGAGAGGATGCCCACCACAGGTCGCCGGGTCACCTTCAGTTCGACCATTCTGACGGAGGCGAGGACGCCGATGTCCTGGGGCCTCAGGACCCTTCCTCGCTCCAAAACCTTGTCGCCCCTCTGAACGTCCTCTCCCGCTCTGGCCACGTTGCGCCCCGGCACGACCGAGCCGTGAGCCAGCACCAGATCGCCGCCATCGGTGGCGTACTCAGCCATGAGCACTGCATCGGCCCCCTTGGGGAAAGCTCCGCCCGTCATGATGCGCACCGCCTCACCCGGCCCGACTTCGAGGTCGCCCACATCTCCCGGGAGAACCTCTCCGATCACCCTGAAGGAGACCGGGTCGGTCGGGCTTGCGCCGAAGGTCTCGGCCCCCCGCAGGGCGTAGCCATCCATGGCGCTTTTGTCGAAAGAGGGCACCTCCTCCGTCGAGATGATATCCCGGGCAAGGGTGCGGCCCAGGGCCTGCTCTAGTTGGACAGACTCGCCCTCGAGGGGTTCGACAGAGGAGCGCAGCATCTTCAGGGCCGCATCCAGATCGGTCCTCTCCATGAATCCCCGCATGCGTACGTCGTAATCAGGCACAAGTCCCCCCGAAAGCCAGTCATGGCATGATCTCTACCATTGGGAAATATAGTTGTACTACTTCAGTAGGCTTTTCTCCATGGCTCGCCCCAAAAACCGAGGAAGAGGGAAGTAGCCCCCCTGCGGGGGTATGGTATTAGGGGAATGGGAACCGGAAATTGGAGTTTCCGGCCCGGAGAGTTTCCGGGTGAGCGGCCCGCTCAACCCGAATCGAGAGCCTCCCAGGCCCGGGCTTCGACCGCCCAGGGAATGTCGCCATCCCGTTTCCATAGGGAGGCGCCGATGAGGTGGCCGGGGAGGTGGCCGGCCCGGAAATCGGTGAGGCGCCCGGTTGCCAGGCTTAGATCGCATTCTGCCACTGCATTTGCACCCAATCTCCCCTCCGGGTTCGCCTCCACCTTCGCACCCGGGTTCGCATCCACTTGCGCCCCTGCAGGCGGCGCCCCGAGGAGGGCTTTCCCCCGGGGGGTGAAGAACACGACCTGGCCTTTCACCTCGAGGCAAACCTGCACGCCGCCCTCGTGAACTGCCCGATGGTGCCGGCGGCACAGAAGACACCCATTCGCCAGGCTCGTCTCTCCGCCATCGGCCCAGTGCTTCACATGATGGGCTTCGGTGAACCGAGCGCCGCACCCAGGAAACCTGCATCCCCGGTCCCGGGCCTCCCGTGCCCGGCGTAGCGCCGGGGAAATGGTGCGGGTCTTACGGCCGGCTCCGAGAACCTGGCCATCGGGTCCGAGGGCGATCGTGACCAAGCTGGCGTCGCAGGCTAGGCGCCGAGACGTCTCCGCGGAGCCGAGCGGCCACGGAAGCGAACGCGCTTGCGCGCCTTGAGGCCCGCCCGCGAGACCGCCGAGCGAAGCGCAGGCGAAACGCGCGATCCGTCTTCCAACTCCGAGAGGCCCGGGTCCCCCGTTTCTCGCAATGTCTCGGAATCGACGTGCAGCATCACCTGATACCGCTCGGCCCGAGAGCCGCTGATGGGAGCATCGCTATTTCCGTTGCCGTTGCCACTTCCGTTTCCGAACCCAGCCGCCAA
>JBDRDQ010000120.1:0-4683 GCA_043820695.1 Gemmatimonadota bacterium
GCGTTACCCTCTCATCCCTTCCACCAAGGCCCAACGCCCATCCCAATAGGTTTCACTCGTGAGGCGTTGGAAGAGCGAGGTTCAGACATTGTTCAGACCTCGAAGGTCTCCCACTCGCGCTTCACCCCTACCATCAACTCCTTGAAGCGCTCCTCCCCACGGATGTTTTCCAGCCAAGGATCGCCTTCGGATAGCAGTGGATAGTTGATGAAACCGTGATTGACCGCATGCTCCAGCCAATCCAGCGCCTCCTTTTTCTCACCGAGAAGCGCAAATGCAGCGGCGACACGTGTAGCCCAGGCTCGTTCCCTGGACCATTCGTAGAAGGGCCCGTCCAGTTCTCTCAGGACGCCCTGTTTATCTCCCCTGAGCGCTCGGATCTGGATCAATGCAAGTTTCGTATGCACCTCGTTGGGGTGCGCCCTGGCGCATGGTTCGATCAAGGCGGCAGCCTCGTCAACCTCTTCGTTGTAAGCCAGGGCCAAGGCGTACCATGCCAGCCAGCCGGGGTGCTCCCGATCCATTTCATGAAGCTTCCGGAATTCCCGAAGAGCGACGTCGTACTTGCCGTCGAACAAAAAAACGGCCGGCAGGGGCCAAAGGGCGTATCCATCCAGCGGGTCGAGTCCTCGGAGCCTCCTGGCCAACGGGTAGGCGTCCTGAGGTCGACCGACATAGAGACAGATGACGATCATCCCCCACAAAGCCTGGACATCGTCGGGGTCAGCCTCAAGGGCCAGCTTGAGATGGCGAGCCCCCTCCTTCACATCTTCCAGGGTTCCGCTATAAGTCATGGTGAGGATACCCAGAAGGGCTCGGGCTTTCGGAATCTCAGGATCGAGAGCCAAGGCCTTCTGAACGGCCTCAAACGCCTTCGCACGATTCTCCTCAATCCGGACCCCCACGTTCATGAGAGAGAAGTGCGTTAGCGCCAACCCCGAGTACAGGATGGCGTTATCGCCGACGGTATTCAGAGCGAGATGGAGATGGCGCAGAGCCTCGGAGATACTCTCTTCCGTGAATCCGTAGATTCCGGCCGTGGCTTTGAGATAGCACTCATACGCCCTGAGATCCTCGATGGGCCTGTCGGCGATTCGCTGCCCTTCCTCTGATGTCAACTCGATCTTCAGGGCGTCCACGATGGACCGGGCGACCTTCTCCTGGATCTCGAAAACGTCATCGAAGGTGCCAGCGTATTTGTCGGCCCAAAGGTGGGCATCATCGGGGCCGTCAATCAACTGAGCCGTAATGAGAAGGTTAGTCCCCGCCTTCCTGACGCTCCCTTCGAGGACGTACTGAACGTCGAGCTCGTCGGCAATGACCCGGGTACTCTTATCGGTTCCCTTCAGGGCCATAGCTGAGTTTCTCGAAATGACACGGAGAGAGCGGATGAAAGAGAGGTGCGTAATGATCTCCTCGGTAAGCCCGTCGCTGAAGTACGCATCCCCCGGATCCGGGCTCATGTTGTCGAAGGGTAGGACGACGATGGATTTGCGTTTCGCCTGGCCAGTGATTTCGATCGGCCCGGCAGTGCCTGGAGTCGGGGGCGGTTCCTGCGCGGGTGGCTCGCCTAGCCGAGACTCTTCGGGCTTCAGCTCGTAGGCCCAAGCCAGGATCAAAGCGATGGGAAGGCCAATGAGAACAATTATGCCAACCGGGATCTGGATTCCTTCCCAGATGTTGGAGGGAAGGGCCGCCTCACCCAAACCAATGATCCCTGCTCCCACCACCACATAAACCGTTGCGACGCGGTAGACCTTCCGTCGCTTCAACTCAACCAGGAACAACGAGAGCTTGGATGCCACGTTGATGGCTCCGGTGAGAAGAGACTGCCCGTGCCTGCCCAGTCTGCCACCACGGCCAAGATGATGACGGGAATGTGAAAAGAGCAAGAAAAGTCAGCGGTAGCGAACGTCCGATTCCGCTAAGGATGTCCTTCTCATGCTAACTGGGATGAGAGGGTAACGAACCATTCGGTTCCCGGCCGGAGCCGGGCGCCTGTCTGATCGCCTCTATCCTGCTATCACCGCACGGCGAGGTCCCGGAGGGCCGGGCCCGTGGTGTTCGGGATACTGTCACTCCGGTTCAGAGCGAAAGCGTGCTCTGAGGGCCCGAGCGGGAATCGGGCGTTACATAAGAGAACCGATCAACAGTGACCTCTAAGACCACATTTTGAAGTCCTCTTCGTGCCCGCCGTGCTTGGATGCTCCCGGGAGTGGGGCAGCTTCGCGCCGGTTCTCCGGTCACGGGCCACTCAGGGAAGAACGGCGTATGCCAATACAAGACCGATTGTCACGGCCAGGAGGGCCCACCCCCGGAGGAACAGAGACCCCTGTGTGGACCACCAGTCGAGGAGCTTGCGTACACGCTCGACGCCCATGAGCGGTAAGGTGACTCCCTTGAGGATGACGATGACACCAACGATGGGGATGAGTCCAGGAGCTTTGGAAGCGGACGCCGCGAAAAGCAGGGCCATGCCAAAAAGCACTCGAAGGGCACCCAAGAGGATAAGGCCCCTAGGTGTCTGGGTCTTCCGGAGGGCGTCGACGAGCCGGGATGGAGAGGCGGCGCCCAGTGCACCCACGGCGGCACCAAAGAGACAAATGACGAAAGCTACGAGTGTCATTTCGGCGTCCCGGATGGAGTTCCAGCTCTCAAAATACCCGCTCACCGGTTCTTTATGTAACGACAATTGGGTTCAAGATCGGAGCCGGGCACCCGGATGGCCAGGATTGTCCACCAGCTCCCTGCCCGGCGAGATCCCGGAGGGCCGGGCCAGAGCTCCCCGATGGGCCAATCAGCTCACCCGCGAAGGCGGATCTGAGGCCCGAGCTTGAACCGGGCGTTAATTGAAGCCCGAGGCTTTCAGGGTATTTCAACAGTGTGTCCAGTCAATCAGACGGCAGCCCAAGGTTCGGGAAACGGACCCCGTCTGCTGCCAGCGGTCACCGGGGACTCAGCTGATATCCCCAACGATTCCCAGGCGAACCACGAACGAAACATCGTATTCGTTGTACCACACGCCGTAGATTTTCGAACCCTGGAATGCCCGGGGGTGGAAACCTCGGGGCATTGTCACCACTCCCAGGAACCGTCCGTCGGCATCGAAGACGTCCCAGGCTGGTGCACCGAAGTGTCGACGGGGATCGAAGGCTCCGAACCCTCCTTCAACAAAATCCGACGGCGCCTGAAAATGCTGAACCCAGATTGTGTTCTTTGGGCCTGCGAAGAGGGCTTCGAACACGGGGAGGGGACCAGAATAGTCGTACCTCCGTATCGCCTGTTCGATCATCTCTGGGGGAGTCTCGGGTGTGCTGAGGAAAGCCCTGAGAGCGTTATTAACCGCTTCCTTGTCCTCATCCGTAACCGTTCTTCCCTCGACCGTCTTGCGGACAATTCGGGTCAATTCTCGCCCGGAGTAGGAAGCAATCCGGTATTCATCTCTGGCCCCCACCAGGAGCACCGTGTCACTGGTGACATCCCAAGGCTGCCTAGGAGCGAACAACTGATAGAAGGCACGATTTGGAAGCTGTTCGGAAGGGAATATCCTCAGCGTATCGGTTACGCTGCCATCGGTTCTCAACAGGATAATCGCGTCTTCCCCCGTCGGAGCCCCACCGACTCTGAGACGAATCCTCTCAGCCAGCAGACCCGAGCCTGTTGCTTTGAAGGACACAGGGACTCCCTCTTGAGGGTTCGCCCGAACGCCGCCCGCGGTCAGACCGTCCGGGGCGAAACGGACAAAACGGCCACTTCGATCATAAACGAGGATGGTATCCCCGGGGCCGATCAGTGGACCAGCACCAGCACGGAATTCCCCCGGCCCTTCTCCTCGTCTCCCGATGGTTTGTTGATGCACGCCGTCCGGAGTATACACCTGAATGTGTTGGGCCAGACCGTCAAAGACGAAGATGCGGTCGTGGGAATCAACCCCTATCCCTTGAACATCTCCGAACTGGTAAAGCGGATCGCCCTCAGCGGTTCCGATTCGAAGCTCTTCCTCGAGGACCAATTCCTCCCCCGGGGCCCAGAGGCCAGCATTGGAGTTCGAGACAATGGTTACACCCGCACTGTCAGAAACCGTACCGGTCCAGCGGGAACCTTCGTCTGCACAGGCCGAAGCGATTGAAAACAGGATAAAGGTCAAGACTTTCCCGGGAGTATTCATGGTTTCGCCTCCCCATTTCGATCTGCTCTACGAGGGCTTCAATTAACGAACCATTCGGTTCAAGATCGGAGCCGGGCATCCAGATGACCAGGGAAGTCCAATAGCTCCTGCCCGGCGAGATCCCGGAGGGCCGGGCCAGAGCTTCCCCGATAGGCCACCTGGCTCACCCGGGAAAGCGGATCTGAGGCCCGTGCTTGAACCGGGCGTTACGACGTCGAGTGAATCTTCGAGGCGTGGTGCCTTCCAGGAAAACGTCTCGAATCTCCTTCTCAATATACGCCATTGACGTATATACGCCATCGGCGTATATTTTGACATGGTCATCAAGGAAACCTCGGTCTTCACGAAGCAGGTCCAGAAACTCCTCGATCGAGATCCTACCGACTCCTCCAACTCCGGCTTGTTACTGAGCCCGATGCCGGAGGCTTGATCCGAGGCACTGGTGGGTTGAGGAAGATCCGATGGGAGGGTGGCGGCCGAGGAAAACGCGGCGGCGTTCGGGTGATCTATTACTG
>JBDRDQ010000121.1:0-9366 GCA_043820695.1 Gemmatimonadota bacterium
GATCGGCTACGGCCTGCAGGCTCTGGACGAGATCTTCCTGTCGGCAGGAGGGACCTTCGAACACAATTTCACCCTAGGGACCGAGGCCATCGCCCTGGACGCTCTAGAGGTCTTCTCCACCCGGGCCATCGAGCGAAAGACTCCGGTGGCCTACACCGACGTCCCTAAGGTCCAGATCCAGAACCAGCTTGGGTCCCGGGATCTTCCCATGGTCCTAAACGTGACCCCCAGCGTCTACGCCACGCAGACAGGTGGAGGCGCGGGGGATGCCCGGATCAACGTCCGTGGATTCGACCAACGGAACGTCGCCATTATGATCAACGGCGTTCCGGTGAACGACATGGAGAATGGGTGGGTCTACTGGTCCAACTGGGACGGTGTGGGTGACGCATCGGCCAGCATTCAGCTTCAGCGGGGTCTCAGCGCCGTGAATCTGGCTACTCCCTCTGTCGGTGGGACCATGAACGTCATCACCGATCCCGCCGCTATGACAAGGGGTCTGTCCTACAGGCAGGAGTTCGGATCCGGCAAGTTCCTGAAAGAAACCTTCACCTTCACCTCCGGGGAGATGAACAACAAGTTCAGCTTCCTGGCCTCCGTTGTCCGGAAGACCGGTGACGGGATCTACACCGGGGGCCTGAGTGAAAAGGCGAAAGCGACCTGGACCGACGCGTGGGCCTACTACTTCGCCGGTGCATTCCAGATCAACCCCAAGAACCGCCTGGAGCTTTTTGCCGTCGGCGCGCCCCAGCGCCACGGGCAGAATCGGTACATGCTCAACCTTGGGACGCTGGACGCAGATTTCGCCAGCGGCCTGGACGACTATGACGAAGCGGCTTTGGCTGCTTTTCCCGAGGCCGGACGGGAGTGGAGCCCCAACGTCAACTTGATCACCGTTCCCTACAACGGGAAGCAATACACCAGCTCAGGCCCGGGGGGCGGGTCCTTTACCCGGCATGCCGGAAACTACATCAACGACATTGAGAACTACTTCCACAAGCCGCAGGTCAACCTGAACTGGTACTCCTACTTCGGGAACGGTCTGACCCTCTCCACGGTTGGGTACTACTCAGGCGGGGCCGGCGGCGGCACCGGAACCTACGGGTCCCTGAGATATGACTACCGGTACACCCAGCGGTTCCCGGACTGGGACGCCACCGTTCTGAGAAACCAGGGATCCTCGGATGGCTCCTCGTACGGGATTCTCCGCAACTCGGTGAACAACCAGTGGACCATCGGGGCCATCTCCAAGCTCAGGAAGGACTTCAGGGGCGGCGTCACCGGCGAGGTGGGCATCGACTGGCGGACCGCCCGGATCGAGCACTACCGGGAGGTTCGTGACCTCCTGGGTGGCCAGTTCTATAACGACTGCAAGTCCGCCTCCAGTTGTTCTTCGGATTTCTGGACCGGGACCCAGGGCACCACCCAGAAACTGGGCGACAGGATCAACTACAACAACCAGAACTCCGTCGACTGGTTCGGGGCTTATGCCCAGGCCGAGAAGTCTTCCCAGATGGGCTCCGTCTACGGGATGGTCGGCTGGGCCATGAACTCCTATACCTTCGAAGACTTCTTCGCGGACGATCCCGATAAGTCCGGCCTTCAGACCCTCATCCTCGAGAGCGGCCGGATCAATGGTTTCCAGGTGAAGGGTGGCGCGTCCAGGAACGTCACCGACGTGATTTCCCTCTTCACGAATGCGGGCTATGTGTCCAAGGTGCCCATCTTCGACGGAGTCATCGACGACAACAACGGCGTTTTGAACGAGAACCCCAAGAACGAGAAGTTCACGGCCATCGAGGGTGGAATGAACTTCCGGTCGCTGGACCGTTCCGCCACCTTCGAAATCAGCGCCTATTACACCAAGTGGGCCGACCGGACCCGGACCGTCTACGATCCGAATCTATTCGGGCAGGATCTGGGAGGCATCGTGAACGTCCTGGGGCTGGATCAGCGCCACATGGGGGTGGAAGCCCAGGTTGCTTATCAGCCCAACGACCTCCTCCGGTTCGACGGTGCGGCCTCCCTCGGAAACTGGAAGTACCTGAACAACGTCGTGGGCCAGTACAAACCGGAGGACCAGCAGACTCCGACGGTGACCGACACTCTTTTCATCGCAGACCTGAAAGTGGCGGACGCACCTCAGTCCCAGTTGGCCTATGCTGTGTCGGTGTTCCCCGTCGAGGGGCTCTATTTCCGGGCGCAGGGCCGTACCTACTGGAACTACTATGCCCAGTACAATCCCATCGATAGGACCAACCGGTCCGAGGCGGGGATCCAATCTTGGAAGACGCCTGGCTACACGGTGGTCGACCTGCATGCGTCGTACCGGCTAACCGACCTCATCCCGCTCTGGCGGGGCGGCGACGTCCGGCTCTTCCTGAATGCGTACAACCTGCTGGACAAGGTTTACATTTCCGACGCGGTGGACAATTCGTCCTACAACGCGTACGGCACCAAGGCCCATAAGGCCGACGATGCCGAGGTTTTCCTCGGGCAGCCCCGATTCTTCAACCTGGGTTTCGAGGTCAAGTTCTAGTCCTTGAGAGCTGCCGGCTTTCGGGCCGGTGACACTGGGGGCCCCATCGCCACAAGGCGGTGGGGCCTTCTGGTAGTCGCGTCATTCTCAATTCGTGTCATCCTCGGAAGAATTGATTGCCATTCCGGCTCGAGACCCTTCTTTTCGTTGCCTCGTGTTGGTCAGTCCGGGAGGGAAGCGCTATCTTTCGAGCTGACTTGAATCGAACACCAGGAGAAAATCGCCCGCATGGGTAAAGACGCCATCGAAGTAGAGGGGACTGTCAGCGAGGTCCTCCCGAACGCCACCTTCAAGGTGACACTCGAGAACGGCCATGTGATTCTGGCCTATCTCTCGGGGAAGATGCGGAAGTTTTATATCCGCGTCCTGGAGGGGGACCGTGTGAAATGTGAGATGTCCCCCTACGATCTGACACGGGGGCGCATCACCTACCGATACAAATAGAGGGCTCCGTCGAGCTCCTGTAATCAATTTTCGGCGCTCGCCGCGGGCTCATTCGGGTCCGCGGCGAGTCGTGCATTCAGGGGAAGCCATGTTCGATGAGATCGTCGTACCGGTGGATGGGTCCCCTTTCGGTGAGTTGGCCCTCCCCGTTGCCCTCGGCATCGGGTGCAAGAGCGGAGGGGAGGTGAGGATCGTGACGGTCATCACACCTCTCCCGGGGGACAAGGGAGAGCAGGAAACTGGGTCCATGGAGGAGGGGCGTCTTGTGCTTGCCAGGAGCCACGCCGAGGGTTACCAGACCGAGCTTCAGAAGCGGGTCATACTTTCCGGTTGTGATGTTCCGATCTCCTGCCACGTGGAGACGGGGTCGGTGGTTTCGAAGTTGGAGGAGCATGCGAGAAACGCCAAGGCCGACCTCCTGGTGATGACCACCCACGGGCGAGGGCGGCTACGGCGGGCTTGGCTGGGGAGCGTTGCCGACGGCCTTCTTCGACGGACGCCCTGTCCCATCCTGGTCATCCGCCCGAAGGAAGGGGAGGGACTGGATCTCCGGGAGAGGGAATTCCACCACATCCTCGTCACTTTGGATGGAAGCCCCGAATCGCTGGAAATTCTTCCGCTCGCCAGGGCTTTCGCCCATACCTTCGGGTCTCGGGTGACCCTCTTCCGAGTGATTCCCACTCACTTCCCCTTGAGTTCTCCCTTCACTTCGCACTCCAGTCATGGATTCCAGGGGCTGAAGGCCGAGGAGAAGGCTGTACGAGATGCCTTGGAGTCTGAGGCCCTGCCCCTCAGGGAAGAGGGACTGATCGTGGATGTGGAGATCCTCACGGGAACTCATCCTGCCGAGGGAATCCTGGAGTTCTCAGAGGCCGCCCGGGTGGATCTCATCGCCATAGCCACCCATGGCCGGGGAGGGGTGGCGCGTCTGATCCTGGGAAGTGTGGCGGATAAGGTGATCCGGGGCGGGACCGTTCCCGTACTTCTTCACCGGGCCCAATAACTCGCGCCCTTTCGGCCAGAGGGACCGGCGAGGCGGGGTTACTTCGGGCTTCGGCCTTAGCTCAGAAGTGTGCGTTTATTATTGGGAGCCACCGGAAGCGGGCGTTGTTTCCGGCATAGTTCAGGAGCCCGATCTGGACCCCTGAGAGTTCCTCCGTCCTGTTGAGCAGGCCGATGGAAAGACCCCTTGTTCGCGTGTCATGCTCGTTCCATGCGGCAAAGGAGAGGCCCTGGAAGTCATCCACCTCGACCTTCCAGACGGCGCCGGCGATCCATGATCCTACTGGCGCATCGACTTTGTAACCCCCGAAGGAGATCCCCCGAACATACTCCTCGCTGGCCACGGCCAACCCCCCGAAACTCAGACCTTCGACACCTTCGACCCCGACCACCGCCAAGCCTCCCAGATTGATTCCCCGGGCGACGCCTTCGGCGGCCACCACGGCCAGACCACCAAGGCTCACTCCGGTCAGGTTTCCCCCTCCTGCCACCACCGCCAAACCACCCACCTGGAGGCCGGTGGCACTCCCTTCACCCGCCACCACCGCCAGGCCCCCTGCGGAGACTCCATTGATCCCATCGTTTCCAACAACTGCCAGGCCCCCAAGCTGGGCACCCGTAAGGCGTCCGTTTCCGGCCACCACCGCGAGCCCCCCGAGGTTGACGCCAGTCGACCCGCCGTTCGAGACGGTGGCCAGCCCTCCGAGGTTCAGTCCCCGGGAGTAGCCTTCCGAGACTGTAGCCAATCCCCCGAGGTTGATGCCGCTGGAGGTTCCGTTGGAAACCGTGGCCAAACCACCGATGCTGATCCCCCGGACCACCCCCTCTCCCACCACGGCCAACCCCCCAAGGCTGATTCCTGAGAGTTCCTCATGGGTAACGACCGCGAGCCCACCCAGAGAGACCCCCTGAATCCGGTCCGCCGTGGGTGCAGCGAGGCCCACGGAAAACCCACGCACGATGCCCCCGACCCGCCGGTTTTGTTTGGGGGGCCAAAGAGTGAGGTTCAGGCCGTTGACTTCATCCAGGTGGTAGTCCCGGAAGTTGATACGGACACCGTTCACCCTCGGGATATTTCCGATGGCCAGGCCCGTACCACGGATGGTCAGGTCCAATCCCCATTCAGGGTGAGCACCGGACGACTCCTGAGCGCTCAGAGGGGAAAGAGGGGAAAGGAGGACGCAACCAAGGAAGGTGATCGTAAGGACCTTTATCGAGCCGGACATGAACTTTCTGCCCTTCTGTGCTGATGGTTTCCTCCCCCGGATGCCCAGCTTCGCTGGCCTGAACTCCGGTCCTTTCCCGCTCCTACGTGGCGGGTCCCTCTGGGGTTTCGGTGGCTTCAGCGCGATGGGAATCTCCGTGGGAATGTCCGATGGAACCTTGCCACAGGGTCCTCCTCAAGACATTCTTGCAGCTTGTTTGCTCGCCGGAAACTCACCGGTCACAAATGGGGATGCCAATGCAGGCCTTTGAGCGCTGGATTCAGACCTTTACTGACTTCCTGAACACGTACGTGGTGGAGATCGGTCCATCCTTCGGGGGGGAAAGAATCCCCATCATGGTCCTCATGCTGCTGGGGACAGGAGTATACCTCACCCTTCGGTTGGGCTTTATCCAGCTTCGCCACCTTGGCCATGGGTTCGCCGTTACCACCGGCAAGTACGACGATCCGGAGGAACCCGGGGACGTGTCCCACTTCCAGGCCCTCACCACCGCCCTTTCGGCTACAGTGGGGATCGGGAACATCGCAGGGGTGGCTCTGGCCATCCATCTGGGTGGCCCCGGGGCGCTCTTCTGGATGTGGGTGACGGCTTTCCTTGGGATGGCCACCAAGTACACCGAGGTCACCTTGGCTCAGAAGTACCGGGTCGTGGAAGCGGAAGACAAGGACGCCCATGCCTGGGAAGGGACGGTCTCCGGTGGCCCCATGTACTACATCGAACGGGGGCTTGGGAAGAAGTGGAAGCCTATGGCCGTCTTCTTCGCAATCATGCTGGCTTCCGTGGCCTTTCTTACGGGGAACGGGATCCAAGCCAACACCGTGGCTGACGCCGTCCAAACCACCTTCGGTGTCCCCAACTGGATCACCGGCCTCGTCACAGCCAGTATCGTGGCTCTGGTCATCCTGGGCGGAATCTCCCGAATCGGGAAGGTCACGGGGGTCCTGGCCCCGGTCATGGCCCTGATCTACGTCGCTGGGGCCCTTATCATCCTCATTCTGAACGCCGGCGACGTGTTGCCGACCATCCTCCTCATCTTCAGGGAAGCCTTCAATCCCACGGCAGGAGTGGCAGGGACCGGGATCGGAGCCATTCTTGTCACCATGATGTGGGGTGTTCGGCGGGGTCTCTTCTCAAACGAAGCCGGACAAGGATCCGCTCCTATCGCCCACGCCGCCGCGAAAACCGATGAACCGGTGTCCGAAGGGGTGGTGGCCCTTCTGGAGCCCTTCATCGACACGATCATCATTTGCACCATGACAGGGCTGGTCCTGGTCATGACCGGGGTGAACACGGCCCGGTTCAAAACGGAGATCGCCTTCTCCGGGGGCGACATTTCCTACGTCGTGCCCAATGAGAACATGGGGTTCGTCGCTGCGCCTCAGAGACCTGCGGAGATCCGGGTGGTGAACGGATACCAGCAGCTTTCGGTTCCCGAAGATCCTCAGGTCGCCTGGCATGAGGTGGCGGTCGATCGCCTCTTCGAAGATGAGGCTCTTTCCATTCCCTTCACCGGCACGGTTCACCCTGTAGCCGCGGAAGCCAGAACGACCAGCGGCCGCGTTCTTCCGACGCTCTGGGGAATGGCGCCCGAGAACGGGGCGCCTCTCACTATGGAGGGCTTCAGGATCGGACTGGCGCCGCTCGGCGACTGGGGACACTACATCGTTCTCTTCTCCGTGATGCTCTTCGCGATCTCCACAGCCATCTCCTGGAGTTATTACGGCGACCGGAGCGCCCACTACCTATTGGGCCCCGGGTTCGTGCTTCCCTATAAGTTCGCTTTCATCGCGGCCCATTTCATCGGCGCTGTCATCCCTCTCGCCGTGGCCTGGAACCTTGGGGATGTCCTTCTGGCGATCGTGATCTTCCCGAACCTCTTCGCCCTGATCCTCCTTGCGCCCAAGGTAGCGGAGATGACCAACGACTACTTCGATCGCAAGCCCTGGGTGGAGAACTACGAGAAGCGGCAACAGTGGAAGAGGGAGGGGCGAAAGCTCTAACGGGGACCGGAGCGCCGAGATAGAGGGAACCTTCTTGCTTCCGAGATTCCTGCGCTCCAGGGAGGGAAATCAGGCCGGTCCGGATTCGTCCGGGCCGGCCTGCCTGTTTCGGCCTCGTGACGCCTCAGGGCCGTCTCCAAATTGAAAGAGGATAGCATGGCGGTTTCGTTCTTTGGCAAAGAGGCCTGGGCTCCGTTGGCCAAGGCTTTGGTCGCCTACTTCGAGGGAGATAGGGAAGCGGTACTGACGGTCCATGCCGATGATGGAGAGCCCGATGCCATGCGGGTCTCCCTCTTTTTCCGGTCACTAGATGAGCTGCGGGATGTCGACCGAAAGGCGCTGGCCTTGATCCGGGGGCGCGTTCTGGACGTAGGCGCAGCGGTGGGGTCCCTTTCCCTGATCCTTCAGGAGGGCGGGGCTGCCGTCACCTCGGTGGAGGTCATCCCGGAAGCGGTCGAGATCATGGCGGCCCGAGGGGTGAGAGACGCCAGGGAGGGACGTGTCGAAGATCTGCCTCCGAGTCGGGACTTCGACACCCTGCTGTTGCTCATGAATGGTGCCGCGTTGGCGGGGACCCTCACCCGCCTCCCCACCCTTCTTCAGACCTTGGATGGCCTGTTGGCGCCCGGGGGGCAGATCCTCCTGGACTCAACGGACATCCTCGAGGGGACCGGAGTCCCTCCTGGCGACACGACCTGGGAGGAGGGGGAATATCCGGGAGAGCTACAGTACCAGATGGAGTTTCGTGGGGATCGGGGGGCGCCCTTCCCCCAGCTTTTCATCGATCCTCTTACGCTGGAAAACGTGGCCTCGAAGGGAGGGTGGAGGATGGAGGTGGCGTGGCAGGGAAGGGCCGGGGAATTCCTGGCTCGGCTCACGCGAGAAGGAGAGTCCGTGGCGGAGTCGGGCTGAGGGTTTCGGAGCCCGGCCTCACCCCTGCTCGGATCGTTCCTAGCACCGGTTCAGAGCGTTCATGAGCGCACGGACCCGCGACCGGTCGATCCCGGCGCCGGCCGCCCCCCCCGACTGACGAGCGCTCCCGACGATGATCCCATCGGCCGCTTGGATCAGGGCGGGAGCGGACTCCGGGTTCGCTCCGCTCCCTACCCACAGCTTCGCATCCGCAGGAAGGGCCCCCCGAAGCTGTCGGATGATTCCCAGATCCACCGACGCCCCCGTTTCGCTTCCTGTCAGAATCAGACCATCGGCCATCCCCCGGAACCAGCAGTCCCGGGCCACCGCCTCCAGCGTGGCTCCTGGGGGGGGTGTGGCATGCTTCACCATGACATCGGCCAGAAGAGGGAGAGACACGCCGAGGTTCCTCCTCATGCGGAGGGTCCGGTGGGCTTGCCCCCGGAGGAGTCCCTGATCGGTGAACATGGAGCCGGTGTGGACATTCACCCTCATGAACCGTGCGCCGGCGGCAACCGCCACGGCCAGGGCGGCGTGGGCGTCGTTCCGAAGAACATTCACCCCCACCGGCAGAGGCGTGCACCGCACCACCTCCCGGACCACGACGGCCATGGCCGCCACCGTCTCCGGGGGTACCCGTTCGGGAAAGAAGGGCGCGTCTCCGAAGTTCTCGACCAGGATTCCATCCAAGCCCTCCTCTCCGAGAAGGGCTGCCTCTAGGGAGGCCCGGCTCAGGACCTCATCCATGGATCCGCACCACCTCGGTGACCCGGGGAGGGGAAGGAGGTGGACCATTCCCACTACCGGAACTCCCTCTCCCCATAGCTCCCGGTGCACCGATCCCCGATCAAAGGACATCGTCACTCCCCTTGTTTCGCTTCTCCAACATCCTTCCGGGGAGTATTGCATCGTCCCCGAACCGTCCCCGGAGGTGATCCAAAACCCTGGAAACCACCCGGTCCCGTTCGGGCTCGGCGATGGCATCGGCCTGGAACAGATCAAGTTGGGGCGGGCTGTTCCCCTCCACCAGAGAGGAAACCCCCACTCCCAGGAGGCGGACTCCCGCCCTTCGCTTCTCCCGAAGTTTCCGAAAAAGGGTCCGGGCCACCGAAAAGATGGTGTTGTCCGATTCCACCGGCTCCGGAAGGGTGTGGCTTGCCTGACGGGTCCTGAAGTCATGGTCCCGGATCTTCACGGAGATAGTTCGCCCTTGGAGCGACTTGCTTCGGAGGGTTGCGCCGAT
>JBDRDQ010000122.1:0-3912 GCA_043820695.1 Gemmatimonadota bacterium
CCCCGTTATTTCCCCCTTTTTCCCCCTATTTTCCTCGTCATGCTTGCGTTTTGCTACCCTGAACCCGAGACTTCATCCATGCCTTCACAAGAAACGAACGGCGCTACACCGAGGCGGAATTCGCCCTGATTCTCCGACGGGCCATCTGGGCGGGGGACACTCGGAGGTGGCTGAGCTGTCGGAGTCGAAATGGTCGAAGGGGGAACTCCCGCTTGGGGACGAATCTTTCCAACGCTGGATCCGTAGTGAGTGGGGCAACGACCAACATCAGAGGAGGAACCATGACCGAAGAATTCAAATCGGCCGAAGAGCCAACTCCGGAGGAGGAAGCCAAGGAGAGTGGCAAACGGGAGCGGTACAAAGTGGCAGGCGAGAGGCTTCTCTCGAAGGTGAAAGAGCTCCTTCAGGAGGGGAACATTCGCCGTATCACCATCAAGAACGATGATGACAAGACCCTCATCGAGATCCCCCTGACCATTGGCGTGGTCGGCGCGGCGATCTTCCCCGTGTGGGCTGCCGTGGGCGCCATCGCGGCCCTGGTCACGGATTGCTCCATCGAGGTTGAACGGGACGAGAAGGAAGCTGACCTGGACTGACGCCACTCGATAGCGGTTCGACGGCGGCGCGTCAGAGGCGTCAGGCGGGCGGGGGGCTTTGAGCCTTCCGCCCCTTACTTTTTGTGAACCTGCACTTCTTGATACCTGAGGGGGTACCTTCTCCAGATTCCAATTGGGCCCTTCTAGAGTCATATTACCGGTTCTCCAACAAGTCCGCTCCGGGGAAGATCAAAGGAGAAAAGGCCCGTGCATACGGCCCTACAGCTCTTGAATGTATTGTTGCCGCTGGGATACCTCCTGGCGGCCTTGGCCTACCTGGTGGTGTTTCTGGAATCACCGGAGTGGGCAAAAACGTGGGCGACCCGCGTTCTTGCCTCGGTGGTTGGGGCGCACGTCGCCTACCTCCTCCTCGCCACCTTAACGTACCAGCACGTTCCGGTGGCCAACGACTGGGAAGGATTCACCTTCATCGCCTTCGCGATGGCGGTGGTGTATCTGGCGTTGGAGTGGAGGTGGGAAGACAAGGCCACGGGGGTCTTTCTCATGGTCCCCGTCCTGTTTTTCCAGGTCCTCTCGAGTGCCTTCGTTACCCACACTCGGGAGGTCGATGAGATCCTCCGGTCCCCGCTCTTCGCGGTTCATGTGACCGCCGCCCTTCTTGGGTATGTGGCCCTGTCTGTTGCCGCGGTCTACGGCGCCATGTACGCCCTGCTCTACCGAGAGCTGAAGAAGCACAGGGTGGGTCTGATTTTTCGGCGACTTCCGAACCTGGAGACGCTCTCCAGGCTGAATATGGGGGCCGTCTTTTTTGGCTGGATCGGTCTGACCCTTGCCATCCTTCTGGGAAGCCTTTGGGCGGGAGAGCTGACGGCGAGGGGGTGGCTGGAGGGGAGTTTCTACACCGATCCGAAGTTCCTTCTGACCGTGGCCCTTTGGGTGCTCTACGGCCTGACCCTTGGAGGGCGATACCTGTTCCGGTGGCCCAACCGGCAGTTGGCCTATCTTTCCATAGCGGCGTTTCTCCTCTTGTTGAGCTCGTCCCTGGCCGTGAACCTGTTTCTTCCCTCCTTCCACCAGTTCTCCTGACCTCATGGATCTCATCGTCCTGGGTGTGAGTCACAAAACGGCCTCGGCCCAGATTCGGGACGAGGTCCAGGTGCATCCGGAGGAGATGGGGGAGTTCTATGCACGCCTCAAAGACCAATGGGATCTGATCCGGGAGGTGGCCGTTCTCTCGACCTGTAACCGGACGGAGTTCTACGGGTTCGTGAAGAACCGGGCCGAAGCGGATCAAGCTCTCCGGGAGGCCATCGATAAGCAGAAGGGCATCTCCCACCTGAGCAATGGGAAGCATACCTATTCCTGGGAAGGCCGGGAGACGGTTCGGCACCTGTTTCGGGTGGCCTCCGGGCTGGATTCTCTCATGGTCGGGGAATCGCAGATCCTAGGTCAGGTCCGTGACGCATTCGAGCTCGCGGATCGGCATAGGGCCTCCGGCGCCCTCCTCACGCGTCTTTTCAACAGCGCCGTGCGTGTCGGAAAGCGGGCTCAAACCGAGACGGGGATCGGGAAGGGCACGGTCTCGGTTGCCCATGCGGCGGTGGAAATGGCCCAGAAGATCCTGGACCGACTGGAGCGGTACTCGGTTCTTGTGATTGGAGCTGGTGAGACCGGCGCCCTGGTGGCCCGGCATTTCGCCGATGCCCACCCCAAGGTCCTCACCGTCGTGAACCGGACCTTCGACCGGGCCCAGGAACTGGCCGGGGAGCTGGGCGGACGGGCGCGGCCCTGGGAGGAGATGGATCTGGCTCTGGTGGAAGCCCAGGTCATCGTGACCGCCACGGGCGCGCGGGACCCCATCATCGACGGCCATCGAATGGTCCGGGTTCTGAAACGGTCGGGTCGCGGGCCCAAGGTTATGGTGGACATCTCCAATCCAAGAAATGTTCACCCCAACGTGGGCGACCTGGATCGCATGTTCCTCTACGACCTGGACGCGCTGGAGAGTATCGCGGATCAGAACCGTGCTCAGCGCAGGAGGGAAATCCCTAAGGTGGAAGGGATCATCGTGGAGGAGGTGGATCGATTCTTTGCTTGGTTCGAATCTCTCGAGATGGTGCCTGTGATCCGGGCCCTCCGGGGACGGTTCCAGGAAATCGCCGACAAGGAGTTGGAGCGACAGGTCAAGAACTTCGATTCCGCGGACCGGGAGGCGCTCAAAGAGTACACCCGGGCTCTTCTCAATAAGCTCCTGCACCAACCCACTACCCGGATCCGGGGCGTTGAGGCGTCCAGCGCACACGGCATCCACAAACTCGTGGCGATTCAGGAACTCTTCGAGCTGGACGTCGAGTCGTTTCAGAAAAGTGACGTAGGGGGGGTTGAAAAGGCCCCGACGGAGAAGCCGGGGGGTGTGGACGAGGGAGAAAGGGACCCCAGATGAACAGCGCTTCCAGGCGCATTCGAATCGGTACCCGGGGTTCGGCTCTGGCGCGTTGGCAAGCCGAGCATGTGGCAACAGCCCTCAGGGCCCTTCCCAGCGCTCCGGACCCGGAGTTGATCCTGATCAAGACCGAGGGGGACAGGATTCAGGATGTTCCCCTATGGAAGGTTCAGGGGAAGGCCTTCTTCACGAAAGAGATCGAAGAGGCCCTCCTCCAAGGCCAGGTGGACGTAGCCGTTCACAGTCTCAAGGATCTGGCCACCGAGATGCCTTCCGCATTGACCCTGGGTGCGGTCCTCGAACGGGAAGATCCCAGAGACGCACTTCTCTTTTCCCCATCTCTCCGGTACGAAGAACAGCTCCAGACACCGGACGATCTGCCCCGGGGGGCCCGGGTGGGAACCAGCAGCCTCCGACGACGGGCTCTCCTGGCCAGATGGCGACCGGACCTCGTGTTGGCAGAGCTTCGAGGGAATGTACCGACCCGCATCCGGAAGTTGGACGAGGGCGGGTACGACGCCATTGTCCTGGCTGCCGCCGGCGTGAAACGGTTGGGATTGGCCCACCGGGTATCGGCCTACCTCCCCTTCGATTTCTTCCTCCCTGCCGTGTCCCAAGGGGCCATCGGAGTCCAGATCCGAGCTGACGACCTCGACGTGGCCGGGTGGGTGGGGCCACTTGAACATGCTCCAACCCGGGCGGCCACCACAGCCGAACGGGCTCTCCTGCGGAGACTGGAAGGCGGGTGCCAGGTGCCCGTCGGGGCATTCGCAGAGCTGGACGGAGCCGGTCTCAGGCTCCGAGGGGTAGTTTGCTCCCTTGACGGAAAGCGATGGGTGGAGGGGGAAGTTACCGGACCACCCGATGACGCAGAGAGGCTGGGGATTGGGCTGGCCGAGGAGCTTATCCGGA
>JBDRDQ010000123.1:0-6573 GCA_043820695.1 Gemmatimonadota bacterium
ATGGTCTCGTCCAGGTTGTAGGCGCTTCCATCGGGATAGACATCCAAGAGCTTCACGGTGAAGTCCGTGTCCCGGGCATCGGAAGAGACGTAGAGGGTGATGCCTATGGTCCCGCTCACCTCCACCCCTTCCCCGAACGGCCCAGTGGTGTACACCAGGATATCCTGCCGTCCAGCTTCGATCTCTTGTTGGTCGAAGGAACCTGCATCGATGGCGCCACCGATGCAGCACACGTTTCCGCCGTGAGAGACCACCGGGTTCATGGGGTCGTAGGTGAAGCCATCGGTGTTGGCAGCAGCAGGGGCCGCGGGGACGAGGCGGCCGTCGCCACCAAGGGTGTTGGCACCGCCGTCCGAATCCAGGTAGTAGGTCACCAGCTCCGCACCCTCAGGAGGCCAGGTGGTTGAAGTACTCCACTGGTTCGATCCCATCGTGTAATACCGGACTTTGGGCAGGGTTCCGGTAATCCCGTTCTGCTCCCCCTTGAGCCAGAAATCGAACCAGTCGTAGATGAGAGACTCGTACTCCCAGCGGGCGTCCCCAACACTCCGCTCACCCACGACCGTGTTTTCCTGGGCCCGTGTGTAGGCGCAATGGGTCACCGGCGCCACCATGGCGAACTGGTTGTTCCTGGTCTCGGCGTCGATCCCGTTTTCCCTCACATGGTTGAAGAGGGCCAGATTCGGCCCGATGGACACGTCGTACCAGGACATGAACCAGAAGCTCGGAACGCCGAAAGGCTCATCATCATGGTAGAGCCCGCCCCGGTACCAGGCGGGATCGTCGGGCGTCCGCTGAATCATGCGACCGCCGCTGGCCACCGGAGCCGGATCGGCGAACACCCCCTCCGGCCCACCCACATGCCGCATGAGGTCTTCAACCGGCAGGTGCCAGAGCGCCTCGGTCCAATCCACCCGTGGCATCTCGGGAGCCAGATCGAAGTACCGCGCAACCCGGGCCCGGTCGTCGGCGTCCATGTCGGGCGGGAACTGAGGACGCTGAGTGTTTTGGACCCCGTAGAGCCAGCTGAAGAAGAGCATCTGCTCCGCTCCGCCCCGGTACCAGTTCCCCTGCTCGTACCATTCGCCGATGCGCCCCACCCCCGCCCCGAAGCCCTGAGGCACCATGGCGGCGTGGGCGGGATGGCCCAGGGAGGCCAAGCCCATCTGCCATTCGGCGGTTGACGAGCACCCCTGAGTCCCCACCTTCCCGTTGGACCAGGGCTGAGATGCGATCCAGGTGAGGGCGTCATACCCGTCGGTCTTGGGCGGCCCCAGAATGTCCCACTGCCCTTCCGAGTAGAACTTCCCCCGCTCGTTCTGGTTCACATATGCATAGCCACGGCGAACGGCCTCCAAGGGGCCTCGAAAACGCCCCGCGTTCATCTCCCCATCCCCCCACAGGTTCATGTTGTAGGGAGTCTTCACGAAGATCGTAGGCACCGGGTTCGAGCCCGAGTCCTTGGGCCGGTAGACGTGGGTGGCCAATCGGATCCCGTCCCGCATGGGCACCATCACCATCTCTTCAACCGTGGCGATCTCCAGGAGGGCTTCCCAAAGGTCCTCGCCCTGGTCGGGGGCCTGGGCCGCCGGGACGGCCTCCGTTTCGGCCGGCTCCTGAGAGGGAGGCGGGGAGCAACTCCAGAGGACTGGGATGAAGGCGAAGGAGAGGAAGAGAGCTGAATGGCCGATCGTCTTCATGGCTCGGTTCTCGTTGGAAAAGTGGGGTGGAGGAATTTGGAAGCCGGACCTACTTCTTCAATTGAACCAACGCATCCGCCGCCGCTTCCGCCACCTCTTCATTCGGATCTCCGCTTAGGGCCTCCAAAACGGCCCGGGCGTCGGGGTGCCCGATCTGGCCCAGGAGGTCGGCGGTGTCTCCCTTGCGGGTGGGATCCTGGACAAGGGGTCCATCTCCCTCCAACCCTTCGATCAGCAGTGGCACCAGGTCGTCCAGGGCATCCGGGTTCCAATCGAGCGCTTCCTCGGCCACCAGGAAAAGGCCCATGCGGCTTTGAAGTGTGCTCTGGCTCCAGAGCTCGACGAAGGCCTTTGTGGCCCGGCCGTCGGAAAGGCGTTCCGCCGCATCCGATAACCGCTCTGACGCCACCAAGGCAGCAAAGACCACCTTTTCCGCTTCGGGCCCCTCCCGTTCCAGGATCCGCCAGGCCAGCTCCCCTGCCGGGATAACGCCCACCATGATGAGCTCATCGTCCACCACAGTGGTGGGAACGGAGCTGATCTCATAGTGGGCGGCGGCCTCCGGCTCCAGACTGACGTCCACGATTTCAACGGAGATTCGGGGGCTTGCCAGGGCAAGCGTCGCCACGGACCGGACCTGGTGAGGGCACGCGGGACATCCATGGGAGATGAAGAGTAGGAGCTCGGTGTCTTTCGTGAGCTTCTCCAGGGTAGCCGCTACCGCCTTCACCTCGGCGGGATTGGTCAGCCCCTCGAGAGCTTCAATATCAAGATTCGGATCGTCCATGGGGGATATGCTAGGGGGAAAACCGGGAGTTCGCACCCCCTACCTCGACTCTCCCAGCTCCTCCGCCAGCAGGTCCAACGCCAGGTTACAGATTCGAACGAGGTGAGGATGGGCCCTGTTTCCATTGGTGAGAACGGCGATCCCGAACCCCTGGGTCCGGTTCCCCATGACGAAGGCCGTGTAGCCCGACACGCTCCCCGAGTGGGCGAAAAACCGCTCGCCCTGCCGGGTCGACGTCCACCATGTGAGGCCATATCCAGGGTTCTCGTAACCCCATCCACCCCCCATGGAGCGCCCTGAGAACTGGCTGAATTGCAGGGTGTGCATCTGCTGCAGAGTCTCGGGTCTTAGAAGACGCCCACCCTCGACGGCTCCATCTCCGAGGTTGAAACGAACCCAACTGGCCTGATCGTGGACCGTTCCATATACGATTCCGGCGGGCCAGACGTCGGCTTTGGTTCGCCCGACCGCAGCGGGCCTTCCCGTTTCCTGGTTCGGCACGTACGGAATGGAAAGGCGTTCCTCCATCTCGGGGGTCGGGGCAAACGCCGTACTCGTCATCCCGATGGGGCTCCAGACACGCTCCTGGATATACTGCTTGTACGGAATGCCGCTGAACCTTTCCACGAGATAACCCACCAGAGTGAACGCCAGGTTTGAATAGACCACCCTTTCCATAGGGGGGGTCTGCACCTCCAGGGAGCGGGACAGGTACACGCCAAGCGGCGATGGGACCGTCTCACCCCAGACATCGTGACCTCCATAATCCGCGGGGAGGCCGGAGGTATGCGTGAGGAGATGCCGGAACGTCACAGGGAATCCCGGCTCCTCCCCCCGGATCTGAAACCCGGTGAGGTATGGATTCACCGGGTCGTCCAACTTGAACATCCCGGCTTCCATCTGCTGAAGGAGGGCGACGGTGGATTGGGTTTTGAAGGTCGACCCGATGAGGTACACGGTTTGCGTCGACGCCGGTGCCCCCGCCCAGAGATTGCTCTCCCCGTATGCTCCCGCCCATAGCTCTCCCACCCGATCGGTCAGCGCCACGGTGATGGAGGGGATCTGTCCATCCAGCATCCCCCTCCGGATCTCCGTTTCCAGCTTCGGTATCACCCGGGACAGTGCCTGGGAAACATCCTCTCTCTCCTGGGCTGCCAGACGCGGATAGGGAAAACCACCCCCCCACACCGAAGTCAAAACCAAAATGAAGAGGATCGTGACGGACACGCGGATCCCGCCTACCCGGCTGGACTGCATCGCTGGTCTCCATGAATGGGGCGGTTTGGCCACAGTTTCGAGGATCGGCTTTTTCAAAGGCGGCTTTTTCAAAGGCCGGCCGGAAGATAGGGGGTCAACCCGGTGAAGGTGAAGCCCCAGGCGTCGCTAACCCCGGGGTCTGCCCCCTATCTTGGAGGGGGAACCGGATTGGCTCTTTGAAACGACGCTGAGGACCCCTTTCGTGATCACGAAGAAGCTCGTGCCTTTCGGCACCACCGTTTTCGCAGAAATGACCGCGCTGGCCCAGGAGCATGGTGCCATCAACCTGGCCCAGGGTTTCCCCGACTTCGAGGGCCCTCCCGAGATTGTGGAGGCCGCGGTCCGGGCCCTCCGATCCGGGGACAACCAGTACGCACGGTCCCGGGGTCATCCTCCTTTGGTCGAGGCCATCGCAGAAGCCCAAAGCCGGTATTACGGACTGAACTACGATCCCATGTCCGAGGTGGTGGTCTTCAATGGCGCTACGGAAGGAATCGCCGCGTCCCTCCTGGGAATCCTTAACCCCGGGGACGAGGTCATTCTTTTCGAGCCTTTCTACGACAGCTATACCCCCTGCATCGCAATGGCGGGCGCTTTCCCTCGGTTTCTCACTCTCCGGTTTCCGGACTTCGCCTTGGACGCAGACGCTCTCCGGGCCCTGGTCACGGACCGGACCAGGATGATCGTCCTGAACACTCCCATGAATCCTACAGGGAAGGTGTTCACCCAGAAGGAGTTGGAGATCATTGCATCGGTCTGCCTGGAGAACGACATCATCGCCCTCACCGACGAGGTCTACGAGCACCTGGTCTTCGACGAAGCAGAGCATAAGCCCCTGGCAGGCATACCGGGAATGCGGGAGCGAACGCTCACCCTGTCCAGCGCCGGGAAGACCTACTCCTTCACCGGATGGAAGGTCGGATGGGGCACGGGGCCGGGAAGGTTGGTGGATGCCGCCCAAGCCGCCCACCAGTTCCTCACCTACACCATACCCACGCCTCTTCAAACGGCCGTGGCCTTCGCTCTCCGGAACTTCGGGGTGGAGTTCATCGCCAGGTTTCGGGCCGAATACATGGCTCGCCGAGACTTTCTGGTCTCGGCCCTGGCGGATGTGGGGTTCGAGGTGGCCGTGCCCAAAGGGACGTATTTCATCCTCGCGGACTTCACTCCCGTGTTCGAAGGAGACGACTGGGAGTTCGCCCGGTGGCTCACCAAGGAGCACGGGGTGGCGGCAATTCCACCGAGCTCCTTCTTCCAGGCCGATGCCGTGGAGGGACGTCGGCTCACCCGATTCGCCTTCTGCAAGAGGATGGAAACCCTGGAAGCGGCGGTGGAGCGGCTCGGGAGGATAACAAAATGATCGTAGCCGGCATTCAGATGGACATCGCCTGGGAAGACCCCCCAAGAAACTTTCGTCGGGCTGAGGAGCTTGCCCAACGGGCGATGGAACGGGCGATGGAACGGACGGTGGAAGGGGCGATGGAAGGACTCGGCGAGCCGACCGCGCTGGCCGACCCCGAAGTCACTCCCCGTCTCCTGGTCCTCCCCGAGATGTTCGCCACAGGCTTTTCCATGAACGCCGAGGAAGTGTCGGCCTTCGCACAGGAGACCCGTGAGTTCCTGGCCGGGCTGGCTTCGAGGTTGTCCGTCTTCGTCCTCGGTGGATACGCCGAGCCCGGGGAGCCCCTGCCTGCCAATGCCTGCTCCATCTTCGCCCCCAACGGAGTGGAGGTGCTCCACTATAGAAAGCTCCACCCCTTCTCCCTGGCCAAGGAGGATCGGCATTACATGGCAGGAGATGCCCTGGCAACGGCGGATCTGGAGGGAGTCCGGGTTACCCCCCTTATCTGCTATGACCTTCGTTTCCCCGAACCCTTTCGACCTGCCGCACGAACCACGGATCTCTATTGCCTCATTGCCAACTGGCCGGACAAGCGTCGGGAAGCGTGGTCCATCCTCCTAAGAGCCCGGGCCATCGAAAACCAAGCCTTCGTCCTAGGAGTGAACAGGGTCGGGATAGGAAGCAACGAGCGCCACGCCGGCGATTCGGTCCTGGTGGATCCGATGGGCAAGGTCATGGACGCCGTGGAAGCCTACGAGGAGGGGGTGGTTCTGGGGAGCGTCGACCCGAAAGAAGTGCTCCAGGTCAGGAGGCGCCTGAGCTTCCTGAAGGATCGGCGCCCGGAGCTATATCGAAATCTGGAGGATTCGTTCAGATGAAGCTGAGGCGGGTCATGTTCTCGAGGAACAAACGCTCCCGGTTGGAAAGCGCGTCGGGGCCCTGAACGTCGGCGAGGGCAAGCAACCGCTCCACCTCGTCCCGGTTCACCGGATGGATCAACTCCAGTTTCACCGATCCCCACCGTTCCCGGTCCACCTTGTGCTTAACGATTGCCGATGAGTAGAAGGAATTGGGCTTCTCCACGATGCGGCTGGCCGCGATCCGGGCCCGCCGCCACTGACGGTACCAGATCCGACTCCCGATAGCACCTAGAACCGCAAAGACCAGTGCCGTTGCCCAAAGTGGCATGGTGCTCGAACGCTCCAGCCGAAGCCACGAACTACTCACGCATCAGCCTCAGGGTTACGTGAGTCTCCTCATCATACTACGACGAAACTTCGGGGCCCTGGGTTGCAGCCGTCAGCACCGGCGAAGGGAGGATGAGTCCTTTTCCCTAGCCTCTCCGTAGTACGGCGCCGGGACGAGCCCCCGTGTGAACGCCTCCCTGCACCACCATCTCCCCATTTACCATCACATGTTGGATACCGGTCGGGTACCGATGGGGATCATCGAAGGTGGCCTCGTCCCTCACCGTACCGGCATCGAAG
>JBDRDQ010000124.1:0-4228 GCA_043820695.1 Gemmatimonadota bacterium
TGAGCTATGGGCCCGGTTACGGCCCGGGGGTTGGATGCCGCTGCCCCCGGGCCGTAAGGAAGGTACTAAACCGCTGGACTGTGAGCCACTTCATCCAGGACACCCGGCCTGAACCGGAGCCTGGCCCCAACCCCTCCTCCCGCCTCGTCCAGCCGTTCAGACGCTGCTTTTCCGAAAACGCGGACGTCGGCGCCCTGCTCGAAGGCCATGGCCACGCACTGGTCGGCGTAGTCGGCGTTGGCCTCCACGAAGGCCCGGGAGAGGATAAGGATGTCCACGCTCCCGGCGTCGAGAGCTTGAACCGTGTCCCTCCCGCCCAGACACCCGTTCCCCCGGGAGTACGCCTGCTCCATCACCTGGTCCAGGAGCTTCTCCTGCCGGCGCTTGGATAGTGCCGAGGCCGCCTCGCCCGTGGCCGCCTTCACCTCGGCGGCGGACATCTCCAGCCACAAGGAGGAGTTTTCCAGGATCCTCGAATCCATGGAGCCGGGCATCATGGGCCTGAGCGTGGCCAGAGCCTCATGGTCCCCTCCCAGCAGGACAAAGCCGTCGGAATCGGCCAGGTCGCAGATCAGCTCCTTCACCTCCTTCAGCATGCGCTTGGTGCCGACCTCCAGGTACTTCTGGGCAGCGTCGCTGGCGGTTGCCCCGCGGCTTCCGGAATGCTTGGTGGCGCGGCTGGAGGACGCCTGGTCTAGGAGGTCCCCCATGAAGGTGTCGGCCCTCAGGTCCACCACCTCCGTCAACTCTCCCTCCTTGTACAGGAACACCCGCCCCCGGCGGCCGTCCACAAGGGCGGTGACCATGGGCCGGAGCTGTTTCAGCCCTCGAATGTACGGGGCCACACGGACGCCCTTTTCCCAGCGGACCAGGTTCGGTACCTGGACGGGAAGACTTTCGGCGTGATGGAGTTCTCCAGCGGTGGCAAAAGCCACAAACCCTTTCCCGGGGAGGAAGGACTCGAAGGAGTCCAGCTCTTTCAAAACCCGGGATTGGGCCGCCTCGAAGGCTTCTTTGTCTTGGGAGTCCGCTAAGTGAAGTCGGTGTTCTTCCCTCTCCAGCTCCTGCGCCAGCCGCCGCCGCCACACCCGGCGCGATGCCGGGTCCCTCCCTACCCCGTTTACATAAACTGTGAGCACTTTCTCCTGTTGAAGTTTACGAAAGAGATCCGCCAGTTGATCCCTGGTCAGCATAGGCTGCCCTCCGATCTCGGCGCGTTTGGGGTTCGAGCTGTTCGTTTTTCATAATAATGCGTGGACTGCTTGAAGCGGCATATTTTTTTCGCCGCAGCCGGGCCTGCCCCGAACCCGGGCTGGACCCGGCGCTGAACCCGGTGCCGACCCACCGGCGAAGCCCTTTTGACACTCCGGGCGAGCTTCGACTAGCTTTCGGGCTTACCTCAGGGGGAGAACAATGAGGGTGATCATCGTAGGCGCCGGGGAGGTGGGTTTCCATCTAGCCGAGCGCCTTTCTCAGGAAAACCAGGACGTCGTCATCGTTGAGATGGATCCGGAGCGGGCCCAGCGTGCATCGGAGCTTCTTGACGTCATGACCGTAGTCGGTAACGGCGCCTCCATCCCCGTCCTGGAGGATGCCGGGATCCGGGGGGCCCGCATCCTCATGGCCGTGACCAGCCAGGACGAGGTGAACCTCATCTCCTGCCTGGCCGCGTCCCGCCTGGGCGTGGATTACACCATCGCCCGCATCAGCAACCCGGACTACTACGGCCGGGGGAGCGTCCTCTCCAGGGAGCGCCTGGGGATCGATCTCATGATCAACCCCGAACGTGAGGCGGCCACGGAGGCCTTCCATCTGCTCCAAAGCGCAGCAGCTACGGATGTGGCCATTTTCGCCAAAGGGAAGGTGCAACTGGTCGGGGTGGTGGTACGGGAAGGGGCCCCTGTGGCAGGGAAGTCCGTGGCCCGGTTGGCGGCCGAGCTGACGGAATTCCGTTTCGTTCTGGTGGCCATTGTGAGAGATGGCGTGACTACGATCCCTAATGGATCCTCCAGGATCGAGGCAGGGGATCACATCTTCGTTCTCTCTCCCACTTCCGAGGTGGCCTCCATTCCCCCCCTGGCCGGATACGAGCCCTTCAACCTGAAACGGGTCATGATCGCCGGGGGCAGCGCCGAGGGCCTTTTCCTGGCGGAAATGCTGGAGGAGGCCGGGATCGAGTGCACCATACTCGATAACGACCGCAGGCGTTGCGTGGAGCTTGCCGAGGCCCTGCCTAAATCCCTGGTCCTGTACGGCGACGCCACCGACACGGAGCTGCTGGAGATGGAGGGGGTGAGCGGGATCGACGGATATGTGGCCGCCACGGGCCACGACGAGACCAACCTTCTCTCGGCCCTGGTGGCGAAATCCGTGGGTGCCCGGAAGGTCGTGAGCCTGATCGAGAAGTTCGATCACCTCCCTCTGGTGCCGAAGGTAGGGCTGGACGCGGCGGTCTCCCCCAGGATGTCGGCTGTGAACGCCATCCTCCGCTACGTCCGCAGGGGACGGGTGATGACCGTGGCTACCCTGAAGGGGATCGATGCCGAGGCCATCGAATTCAAGGTCTCCAAAGACGCTCCCATCGCGAACCGGGTCATCTCCGAGCTCGACTTCCCCCGCGGCGCGATCATCGGAACCATCACGCGGGGGGAGACCATCCTCATGCCCCGGGGAGATACCGTGGTACTCCCGGGAGACGAGGTCATCGTCTTCGCTCTCCCTGAAGCGCTTTCCGAGATCGAGAAGTTGTTCGACTGATGTCCCTTCGACGCGTCCTGAACGTGGTAGGGCTTCTTCAGGTGTTCACCGGCATTTCCATGCTCGTGGCCGCCGGGGTTTCCCTCTTCTACATGGACGGGGACACGGTCGGGATTCTGCTGGCCGCCGCGCTGACCTTGGTCTTTGGCGGCGCCACCTTCCACTTCACGAAGTTCAAAGGGGAGATCACCTCCAGGGAAGGATTCGCCATCGTCACCTTCGCCTGGACCGGCACCGCGCTGTTCGGGGCCCTCCCCTTCCTCTTCACCGGGACCGTGCAGGGGTTGATTCCGGCCTTTTTCGAGTCCATGTCGGGCTTCACCACCACCGGGGCCACTATCTTCACCGAAATCGAGGCGCTGCCCCACGGGATTCTCTTCTGGCGCTCCTTCACCCACTGGCTGGGGGGAATGGGGATCATCGTCCTGGCCATCGCCATCCTCCCCTACCTGGGGGTGGGGGGAATGCAGCTCTTCAAGGCCGAGGTCCCGGGCCCGACGCCGGAGCGCCTGCGCCCCCGCATCGCCCAGACGGCCAAGCTCCTCTGGTACGTCTACGTGGGCATGACGGTCGTCGAAACGGTGTTGCTGATGTTCGGGGGCATGGACCTGTTCGACGCCTCGACCCACACCTTCGCCACGCTGGCCACGGGCGGGTTCTCCACCAAGAACGCCTCCATTGCCTCTTTCGAGTCCCCCTACATCCACTACGTCCTCATCACTTTCATGTACCTGGCGGGCATCAACTTCGCCCTCCACTTCCGTGCTGTGACGGGGCACCTGGACTACTTCAAGGACCATGAGTGGCGCTTCTTCACCACTCTTCTTCTGGGAGCCGCCGGGGTTCTCCTGGTTCTGAACCTGGCGGGGGGGTCCTACGCCTTCACCTTCTCCGGCGTGGAACACGCCTTCCGGGACGGCCTCTTCCAGGCCACGTCCATAGGCACCACCACGGGATTCGTGACGGCGGACTATGAGCTCTGGGTCCCCGCGTCCCAGATGGTCATCTTCATTCTCTTCTTCACCGGGGGGATGGCCGGCTCCACCGGCGGGAGCATGAAATCCGTCCGGGTGCTCCTCCTCCTGAAGCAAACCGCCATGGAGATCAGGAAGCACCTGCACCCCAGGGCCGTTCTCCTGGCCCGGGTGGGGCGGCGGGTCGTGAAGGAGCAGGTCCTGGCCAACGTGCTGGGGTTCGTCCTCCTCTACGCCCTTGTCTTCCTAGCGGGGGCCATGGCCCTGGCGCTGTTGGGGATCGACTTCCTCACCGCCCTGGGGGCCAGCGCGGCTACCGTCGGAAACATCGGGCCCGGCCTGGGCGGCGTGGGCCCCACGGACAACTATGGGTGGATGTCCCAGCCGGCGCTGGGTGTCATGAGTTTTCTCATGCTCGTGGGCCGGCTCGAGATCTACACGGTTCTCCTGCTCTTCCACCCGGAGAGCTGGAAGGGGAGATAGGCGCCATGTTCGGG
>JBDRDQ010000125.1:0-5350 GCA_043820695.1 Gemmatimonadota bacterium
TCCCTGGAGGGCCAGGGCGTAGCACTCTGCGAGCCAGTCCGCGAGTGGATCGACGGGTTCGAGAGCGTGTCTCGCCATCACCGGACCAAGCTGGCCCTGTAGCCCGCAGGGCGCCTTCGGGAGGATCCCCTGGGCCACACCGCCGGCCTCCGTGGACCAAGAACCCTTGCCGTATCCACCGCAAGCATAACCGGGGCGTTCCCGCAAACCTCCTGGGCACCACCCCCCCCCTACCGCCCCCTCGGCGCAGCCACCGGGTGCATTCTACCCATCAGGAAGGTGGACCCGATGATGACCACTGCCCCCGCGATGGACCAGGCGTCCGGCACTTCTGCGAAGAGGGCAGCGCCCAGGAGGGCCGCGCATACGATCTGGAGATAACCCACGGCCATGACCCGGACGGCCTTTTCCAGCTGAAGGGCCCGGGTCAGGAACACCTGCCCTCCCAGCGTGGCGACGCCCACGGCCGCCAGGAGGGCCCATTCATGCGCTACCGGTGGGGTGAAGGAGACCAGGTTGAAGGGGATCGACCCCACCACCGACACCAGGGCGAAGTAGAAGACGATCACCAGGGGGTCATTGGTCCGGGTGAGGCGCCGGGCGGTCACGTAGGCCGCGGCGCTGAAAACGGCGCCCAGAAGGGCGACCCCAACGGCCAGGGGTGGCAGGCTCTCCCCTCCCCCAAACAGGAACTGGGGTCGGGCCACCATGACCACACCACCCAGGGAGAGGACCACCAGGATCGCCTCCCACTTCCCCAGAATCTCTCCCAACACGAGGGCCGCCAGCAACGCGCCGAACACAGGGTTCGTGAAGTGAAGGGTGGTGGTGTCGCCCAAGGGGAGGTGCATCACCGCCCAGAAGAAGCAGCTCAGGGCCGCGTACCCCAGGAGACCTCTCAGGGCCAGGAGGGGGCGTTCGTTCCCCCAGGGATTGAGCCCCTTCCGCCGGAGCAGGACCAAGGTCAATCCACCGAAGAGGACGCCTCGGATCAGAATGATCTCCTGCACCGGGATCCGAGCCCCCACCAGCTTCGCGAGGGCGCTCATGATCGAGAAGGAAAGGGCCGCGAGTGCAGCGTAGCGGATCCCTCTCGACAGGGGTTCGGTCATGTCGCTTTCATGACCGATCCGGCTCGACCCTGGCGGTCAGAATCCGATCCTCTTCATAGAGGGCGTCCACCACGTCCATGCCCGACTCCACCCATCCGAAGGCCGTGTAGCCCCCGTCCAGGTGAGGCGCCATGGAGTGGGTGATGAAAAATTGGGAACCCTCCGTGTCTTTCCCGGAGCTGGCCATTCCCAGGACGCCCCTTTGGAAGGGGATCTGGGTGAACTCGCTCCGGATGGAGAAGCCGGGGCCCCCGAACCCGTCCTGCCGGGAAAAGTCTCCCCCCTGGACCACGAAGTTCGGAACCACCCTGTGAAAGGGGGTGTCGTCATAGAGCCCCTCCTGGGCAAAGCCGGCGATGGTCTGGACCGTGAGAGGAGCGCTCTCCGCATCCAGGACCAGGGTCACGGTGCCCTTCTCGGTCTCCAGGATCAGCCTGGGCCTGGCGCCGAGAGCGGCCAGGGCCTCCCAGTCCACCTGTCTGCCCGAGCCCGACGCCTCCTCAGTGGCATCGACCTCTCCCCCCGTTTCCCCGGCTTCCCCCGTTTCCCCCATCAAAGCCGAGAGGGCCTGAGCGGCGGCGCCCCGGAGGGCCCCCTCCGGGCCATTCAACTCACGCCGAAGGAACTCCTCGGCTTCCGGGGCACCCGTGAACCCGATGGCCCCCAGAATGGCTTGCATGGCCTCCAGGTCTTCAGGAGGAGCAAGCTTCCCATACTCGTCCTGGAGGACGGCAAGGGACCCCAGGGGAAGGAAGAGCGAGTCCGACAGGACCGGAGCACAGATGAAACCGGCGGCAGGGTCCCCGGTCCTCAGGCCGTTCACGAAGGCCTCGTAATAGAGGGCCACCGTGCCCGGGTCCTTCTGCTCGACCCTCCAGCGCCGGGCCAGGCCCCCGAGGGCCGTGCCTCGAATCCGGGATTGGGAGGAGGTGGATGCCTCCAGGAGGTACCGTGTGGCTTCAGGGTTGGGAACAAAAGCCATGGCGCCGATCCCCCGGGTCCGGGGGATCACGTCCTCTTCCGTCCAGCTGTCCAGCCAATTCCGGAGGAATTCCCCCTCACCCATGCGGCCCAACACGGCCAGGATGGGTCCAGCCCGCCGCCACTCGCGCGGATGGTCCTGGATCCACCCCTTCAGCTCCTCCCGCTCCGTCGCCGGAAGCTGTGCCACGCCCGTGAGTGCATTGGCCGCGGTAATGGCCACATGCGTGCTTGGCTCCTCCAGGCCAGCCAGCAGCCCTTCCCGAACCCGGAGGTCGGCGGTCCTCCCCCCGGTCCCCCGGGCTGCGTTGGTCCGGATACGCCAGTCCGGAGAGCCTCTCATCCATGCCACGAAGCGCGGGTTGTCCCCTTCATCCCCCAAAAGGGAAAGGCCCATCAGGAGATGCATGGCCACCGGGTCGGAGGGGGGCAGTGAATCCAGCACCGCCCGGAGAGAATTGGCTGAAGCTGCCCAAGGGCCGGCCGAGGCGTTCCTGCCGAAGTAGTAGGCGGCGTTCTCCCTGGCGTCTTCGGGCCCATCCTTCAGCGCCGAGACAAGGTGGATGATGCCGGTGGGAAGGGTAACGCCCCTGAGCCCAACCCGGGCCACGGCCAGATTCCGGGCAGCCTCCTCCGCCTCCGAAAGATCCATGGCCAGGAGGGCTTCCAGGATCCGTCCGTCTCCCCCCTTCCCGACCGCCTCCAATAGGGCTCCCCTCACCGCCGGATCCGCCTCATCCCTCAGTGCCCCGAGAAGTGCGGGGGCATAAAGTGGGTCCAGGAGCTGGCCCAGGGCGAATGCGGCGTCCCTCCGAACCGCTGCCTCGGGATCCGAGAGCAGCCCGGTGAGGGCCGACCCGGCGTCAGGGTCCTGAACCGAAGCCAGGGCGAAGGCCGCCCGGGCCCTCACCGCCCCATCCTCCGACCGGAGCAGAGCCCGAAGGCCGGCTCCGTCGCGGGCCACCTGGAGGTCCACAACGGCCTGAAGGGCCGGATTCCCGACCGCATTCCCAAGAAGACCGTCGGCGGGACGGGTGGGAGGCGGAGAAGCCTCCCCCACGGGATCGTTCGGGACCGGCGCAGGGCCACAGGCGCCAAGGAGGAGGATTGGGACGAGGACGAGGAAGACCGGGACGGGGAGCCGGGCCGAGGAAACCAAGGAGCGGCGCGGGAAAACGAGGGGGGTGCGGGCGGAAGCGAAGGGGCGGAGCGCGGTGCGCGGCATCAGGATCTCGATTCTTCAGGGTCAGGCTGGGTCTGCTCTCCAAGGTCAGGCTCGGTCTGCCTCAGTTTCGCTTGTGAAGCCCAGAGTGCCAAGGGCAATCCCGGAAAGGATCAAAACGCCTCCCAGAAGCGTCTGTGGCGGAGGAACCTCGGAAATGGCCGGAAGGACCCAGGCGATGAGGGTGGCGCCCACCGGTTCCCCAAGGGAGGCCAGGTTCGCCACGTAGGCCGGCAAGTACCCCAGAGCGTAGTTGATCCCGGTGTGCCCCAACATCATGGGGCCGGCCGCCAGCGCCAGAAACACAAGCCAGTCCTGGGTCGGATACCCAGTGAGGGGCACCCCCGGGGACAGGAGCACCGCAACCAAGAGCAGCACGGCGGCTGCCCCGTACACGATGCCGGTGTAGGCCCAAAGGTCCAGCTTTTTCCTCAGGCTCCGGCCGATGGAGAAGTACCCGGCTGCCATGACGGCGGCGGAGAGGGCCAGAGCATCACCCAGCAGCGCTCTTCCCCCGAGGCCGAAGGCCCCTGCGCCGATCACCCCGGCTCCCAGGATTGCCACCCCGATACCCACCCATTGGCGCCGGGTGGGATGTTCCCCGAGAAAGGCCACGGAAAAGGCGGCCACGAATAGAGGTTGTGTGCTCACCAGGACGGCCGAGTTGGCGATGGTGGTGAAGTGGATCGACGCCACCCAGGCCCAGAAGTGCCCCGCCAGAAGGAGGCCCGCTCCGATTCCCAGAGCCCATTCCTTCCGGGTCAGTTGGACCCCTGCCAGGAAGCTCCGCCGCAAGAGGAGGATGAGGACGATGAACCCCACGGAAAAAAGAAGCCGCCAGGCGGATATCACTAGAGCCGCCGCTCCGGAAAACCGAACCAGCGGGCCGGCGAACGACACGGCCGTAACCGCGCCGAATAGGGCGATCCCTGGGGAAAGTGCCGGTTTGGCGGGTCGGGTTCTGGCCATGGAACCGAATCTACGCGAAACTCGTACGGCCTCCCAGCGGGAGTTACCGTCACCCTCTTCGCCCACGCCGCATGCCACCCTATGTTCCGAGCATGACTTTGCCCGCGCCGAATCAGGGGCTGCACCAGTGCCTGTGACCCACCCCAGCTTTTCCGTGGCCCCCTACCACCCTTCCTGGTGGCTCCCCGGGGGCCACCTCCAAACGTTGGCAGGAAAGTACCTTCGGCGCCCCGGGCCCTTCCCACTCAAGCGGGAACGGATCGAGACCCCGGACGAAGATTTCCTGGATCTGGACTTCGGCCCCGACCCGAACCCAGAAGCTCCCATGGTCCTTCTCCTCCATGGCCTGGAAGGGTTCACCCATCGGCCCTACATGATCCAGGCGGCCCAGGCCCTCACCTCTCGGGGGATGGCCACGGTGGGCCTGAACTTCCGATCCTGCTCGGGGGAGCCGAACCTGCAGCCACGGATGTACCACTCCGGAGGAACGGAGGACGTGACCCATGTCCTCCAATTCCTGAAAAGCAGATGGCCCCGGCGACCCTTTGGGGCCATCGGATTCTCCCTGGGTGGAAACGTTTTGATGAAGCTCATGGGAGAACGAGAGGACGGCGGCACGGGCCTCCTCCAGGCAGCGGTAGGAATTTCAGTTCCGTACGACCTGGCCGCCGGCGCCGTCTATATGCAAGAGGGGATCCCGGGCCGGTTCTACACCCGGTACTTCCTGAAATCCCTGAAGGGGAAGGTCAGGGCCAAGGAAGGCCTCCTGAAAACCGTCCTGGATCTCAAAAAGGTCTACGCGTCGGAGACTCTCATCGAATTCGACGATCATGCCACGGGGCCGCTGCACGGCTTCAAGGATGCGGCGGATTACTACCGAAAATGCAGCTCCGACCAATTCCTTGGCCAGATCCGGGTCCCCACCCTTCTCTTCCATGCCCTGAACGATCCCTTCCTCCCGCCCCGTGCCATTCCCCACGAGGCGGTGGCCCAGAACCCCGCCCTCTTCCCCGCCTTCGCCAAGCGCGGAGGACACGTCGGGTTCCTGGGAGGAGCGATTCCGGGC
>JBDRDQ010000126.1:0-3160 GCA_043820695.1 Gemmatimonadota bacterium
GGACTTGGAGAGCCCCACCGTAAACGTGCTTGCCGGTCTCCAGGTGGAGGACTCTCAAGGGTTCTTCCCTTCGTAGTGCGCCAATACTTCCTTGGCCGTGTCCAGAACCTGTTCCACGGAGATGAGCTCGGTGCAGGTGAATGCGCCATTGCAGGTCGGTTTTCCCCTGCACGGAGAGCATTCCAGCCAGTTTACTATCACCTTGGCCCGGTCCGTCGGTGGCTTGGTGTAAGGAATGTTGGATCCGAAGATGGTGACGGTGGGCCGGTCGAAGGCGATCCCCATATGAGAAAGGCCCGTGTCGACGCCGATCACAAGGGAAGCCCGTTCCACCATGGCACTGGCTTGGGTGAGGGCGGTCTCCCCGACCAAACTCACCGGCTCGATGCGGGCCATGCCCCGGATCCGGTACAGGGCCGCCCTGTCATCGGGCCCGCCCAGGATCACCGTTGGGAAACCGAGCTCTTCGGTGACCCGATCCATAAGTTGGGCCCAGCGGTCTTCCCGCCAGTGTTTCTGCGGGGTGGTGGTGAAGGGTAGGGCGACCAGGAAGCCCCCTTCGAGGCCCAGTTCTCGTTCCTTCCCCTCCGCCCATTCCCTGTCGGCTGTCGCAAGGGGGACTTCCATCTTGAAGTCTCCCACGTCCAAACCCAACTCCTGGGCCAGGTACCGGTATTCGGAACTGATCCTCCCGCGGTCCCCTTCGATTCGGGAGAGAACCAGGGTCATCAGGTGTTTGCTTCCCTCCTTGGAGCCCAAGCCAATGCGGAGGGGAGCCCCCGTGAGAAAGGTCATGATACCGCTTCGGAGGAGGCCCTGGAGATCGATGGCTACATCGAACCTCCGGTTTCGGAGGTCCCGTACCAGATCCCTGATTTCGTTGAACAAGGCCTTGAGCTTCCGTTCCCGCCACAACCCCTTCCAGCGGATTCGATCCACCACGATGACCTCGTCCAGCTCGGGGTGATGCTCGACGAGGTCTTTCGTGTGGGACTCGGCCATCCAGGTAAGTCGTGTGTCCGGATACGTCCTTCGAAAGGCCCTTACCAGGGGGGAAGAGAATACGATGTCTCCCCGTGCGCTCAGGCGGACGAGGAGAATGGATCGGGGCGGGGTGGGGAGGATTCCGCGGCTCATCCGGTCGTTTTCGGGGGAGTAAGGGCTGACATTGGCTCCAGTCCGGAGTCCGCCGACTCCGCTCAGGCTGTGAGGACCTCCGTAATGGGGGCGAGAATTCCCTCGAGCGTTTCTTTTTGAATGATCAAAGGGGGCGCGAAACGGATCACCTGGTCGTGGGTCTCCTTGGCTAAAATTCCCCGGGCCTGGAGAGCCTCGCAGAAAGGCCGGGCGAGCCCTGAGGACTTCTTGATCACCACCCCGATCATGAGGCCTTTTCCCCGGACCTCCTCCACATGGGGGGAGCCGATCTCCCGAAGGGCCCCCATGAACCAGGCCCCGAGCTCGGCGGACCGTTCAGGGAGTTTCTCTTCCAGGATGACCCTCAAGGAGGCACGGCCCACGGCCGCCCCCAGCGGATTGCCACCGAAGGTCGATCCGTGGTCGCCAGGGTGGAATACGTCCATGAATTCGTCGTCGGCAATGGCTGCCGAGACCGGGTACACCCCGCCGCCCAGAGCCTTCCCGACGATCAGAACGTCGGGTCGGACGCCCTCCCAGTCGCAGCAGAAAAGCCGCCCGGTGCGGCCCAGGCCGGTCTGGATCTCGTCGGCCATGAAAGCGACCTTCCGCTCCCTGCAGATCCTTGCGGTGGTGGACAGATATCCTTCCGGAGGTACCACCACGCCACCCTCCCCCTGGAGGGGTTCCACCAGGAATCCGATGGTGTTCTCGGTGATGGCCTCCTCAAAGGCCTTCGCGTCACCGTAGGGTACGAGCTTGAAACCTGGGGTGAAGGGACCGAAGCCTGCCCTGTACTGCTCTTCCGAGGAAAACCCAACGATGGTAGTGGTCCGGCCGTGGAAGTTGTTTTCGCAGACTATGATCTCGGCCTTTCCAGCGGGCACGCCCTTCTTGGTGTAGCCCCATTTCCTGACCATTTTGATGGCCGTTTCCACCGCTTCGGCGCCGGTGTTCATGGGAAGGGCTTTTTGGAAGCCCGTCGCGTGGCATAGCTCCTTGAGGAAAGGGCCCATCTGGTCGTTGTGGAAAGCCCGGGACGTGACCGTGAGCTTCGCCATCTGCTCCTGAGCTGCGGCCAGTATGGCCGGGTGCCGGTGCCCCTGGTTAAGAGCCGAATACGCAGCCAGCATATCCAGGTATCTCTTCCCCTCCACGTCCCACATCCAGACCCCTTCACCTCGTTCGATGATGACGGGGAGGGGTTTGTAGTTGTGCGCACTATATCGATCAGCTTCTGCCAGGAAGCCCTGAGTCGTGTTCTTTTCCGGCGTCGTCATGGAACGGCTCTCGTCGAAGGGGACCGGGTTTCGGGGAAGGCCCGGAATGGACGTTACCACCGGAATGGACGTTACCAGAGGTCACCCCCTGGTGTAAAGACACCTTGCCCCGGAGCCTCGAAGTGCGCCCTTTTCCGGACGACACGAGGGAAAGGACGCTCGTTGGAGGGGGTGGCCATCGTTTTCCCGGAAGAAGACACTAACATTACTGCATGAAACGACGCTACGATCTCCTCTACGCCATCGGGGCATTGATATCCAGCCCTCTTCTGGTCTTGGGTCTTCTCCGGACCGGGAAGTGGCGTACGGATTGGAAAGGCCGGTTCGGAAAAACACCGTCGCTTCCCGCGGACGGGCGGCCGACCCTCCTCCTCCATGGGGTCAGCGTAGGTGAGATCAACGCCACACGGGATCTGGTAGCACGCCTCGCCCTGCCCGACTCCCCCCCCGTCAGGATCGTAATCAGCGCCACGACCAACACCGGATTCGACAGGGCTCGAGAGCTCTATGGCGACCGACATCCGGTGGTCCGGTTCCCCTTCGACTTCTCCTGGATGGTCGGGCGGTTCCTGGACCGCCTGAGCCCCCAGGTGGTCGCCCTCATGGAGCTGGAGGTTTGGCCGAACCTGGCGCAGGAGTGCAGGTGTCGGGGGATTCCCCTGGCCGTCATCAACGGGCGCCTGAGCGACTCCAGCTTCGGGACCTACCGATGGGCCCGCTGGTGGATACGACCCATGTTCGAA
>JBDRDQ010000127.1:0-2332 GCA_043820695.1 Gemmatimonadota bacterium
GTGGTTGCCCAACCGGGCCCCTCCCCAGATCCGGACTTGGAGATTTCCACCATCCGGCTCCTCCGTTGGCGTGGCTCATGACCGTGTATCCCAGATCTGGACCGAGACCCGGGGCACCGGGAGAGGGTAGCTCTTTAACAATGCGCTAAACCTCTCCCAATTGAGGCGAGTCCGCTGACTGCGTCGACGAAGCCACTTGAGCCAGATGTGAGGTATTGCCTCCACCAAGCGTTTGAGACTTCGCAGATTGCCGTTGACTCCAAAGTAATTGAAGTGCCCTTTGATTCGCCTCACGAGCGCGGCATGCTGCGCCTTGACCGAATCGTGCCGGTGGCTCCGGCAGTATTCGTCGATCGAGCGTAACGCCCGACTCTGTCGCGCACGCCTCGTCTTGCACCACATCCACCATCCCCTTCCCCGGTTCTTTCTCCAGTAATGCGTGAAGCCCAGGAAGTTGAAAGTGACCGGACATCTCCTGTCCTCTCCCTTCTTTGGTCGGTTGAAGGCTAGGAGATGTGTTTTCTCCGAGTGAAGGATCAGTCCAAAGCGTTCCATCCGCTTGGGCAGTACCGCCATCACGCGCTCCGCGTCCCACCTGTTCTCAAGCGCGATCACAAAGTCATCCGCGTACCGGATTAGGAAGGCCCTGCCACGGAGACGCGGTTTGATCTCGTGCTCGAACCACAGATCAAGAACGTGGTGCAGATAGACATTGCCGAGAAGCGGTGAAAGCACCGACCCCTGGGCTGTACCCTCTTCCGGCTCGGTATACTTCTCGCCGTCGAGCACGCCCACGTGCAAGCATTTGCCAACGAGCCGCAGCAGCGACTCGTCCGCCACCCGAGCTCGGAGCATCTCCTTCAGCCTGGTGCGGTCCAGGCTGTCGAAGAAGGAAACAATGTCTGCTTCAATGATCCACTGCACTCCGCCCTGGTGCACCGCCTGGTTGAGGGCCCGCAACGCATCATGCGCGTTGCGTCCCGGCCGGAAACCATACGAGCAGTGTAGAAAGTCCTGTTCGTAGATCGTTTCGAGCACTTCGCGTATGGCGTCCTGGACGATCTTATCCTCCAGGCACGAAATGCCGATCGGTCGAGTCTTGCCCTCCCCCTTCGGGATGTGGACACGGCGGATCGGCTGGTGCCGCCAACTCCGCGTCTTCAGCCGTCCGCGCAGGTTCTGAAGCCTGCGCTCCAGATCCTGCTCATACTCCGACTTGGTCACACCATCGACTCCCACCGCTGCGCCTTTTCGCCGGCGGTGGAACGCCCGCTCCAGAGCTGGCACATCGATTCGATGCGCCAGTGAGAGAATCCTCTCCCCCGGGTACTCTCGCGCCCTTGTCTCTACCTTCTGAAGTTCTGGTGACATGGACCCCGATTTCTTCGCATCGGTCATGGTTCCCTCCAGAAGCTCACGCCAACACGGACCGCCTTTGCTCCGCTGGGTCCCGGTGCCTTCCGGTTCCCCGACTTCACAGCTACTATGCAGTCCTCCGATTCCTCTTCCCCTTCGGCCGAGGCTTCGGTCGTCCCTCGCACACGGCCTACCCACCTGGTGGACGCTTCTTCTTCGCCCCGCTGCGGGTGCGTCCCACCCATAGCGAGTCGGAGGTTGATCTCCGGGCCTCCGTTGCACCGGTTCTCCAGGTGGAGGTACGAGGCCTCCCAGGTTTCTGGGCCGTCCTCTTGCTTATGTACCGCGATTCCTAACCCCGCCCCTCGCGTCACCGTCTCGCCCAATCTCGACAGGGACGCTGTTGCCTTCGAGGTATAAGGCCCTCTCGGCTCAAGGAATACGCAGATTACGTGGCCAACTCACGCGGCCCACAAGCTCGCGTGCCTACGCATCGCCGGTTACGTCACCGTATCCGGCGCAAGGCTCGCTACCGGCTGGCCGGGCTCAGCCTTGACCGGGTGGGATTCGCACCCACTGGACAACATACAAGATTTCAAGGAGCCTTCCGCAGCCTCCCTTCCCTCTTGACCAGCCTTGCCTGGTCACTCCCTATAAGCCGCCTTCACCCGCCCCCACGTCGTATTCTCCACCCTCGCATTCGGCACTCCCGCCATCCCACACCCAACATCAAAAGCCCCCTTAGTTTCAGGCTAGAGTATAACTCTAAAATGGGACCAATTCCAGGTGGACCGGTCAGCACCAGGAGTTTTCATTAATCTCTTTCTGGATAGACCTGCTCACAATATGGCTTTTTTGATCCGATAAGAGCTCCAATTGTCCCACCAACCACTGCCCCAACAGCTCCCTGGGTCAATAATCTCCTGATCCCGTATCCCACACCAATAGGGATGCCTTCTTGATCTTCACTCCAAAT
>JBDRDQ010000128.1:0-2104 GCA_043820695.1 Gemmatimonadota bacterium
CACGAAGAAGCTCGATACCATCATCGCCCCCAGGATCGTGCGCTCGTCGTCGTCCACGAACATGCTGGAGAGGGCCTCGGCATGGACCGAAGCCGGCCGGTTGGTGTCGGCATACTCCCGGGCCAGGGCCGCCACGATGGAGGTCATCCCGCTCTCCGCCGCGGACTTCGCCACCCCGGAGCGCAGCCGGCCCACGATCGACAGCTGGCCCTCGGTGCGCGTCAGCGTTCCCCGGTCCCAGGGGATGGGGAACCACAGCTCCTGCTGGGTCGGGAAGTCGAAGCCCCGGGGCATGACCCCGATGATCGTGTACGGGTCGCCGTCGGCGCGGATGGTGCGGCCGAGGATCGAGGGGTCGGCCGCGTACCGGTTCCGCCAGAGGACATCGCTGATGAGCACCACCGGGTGCCCCGGGCCCATCTCCGTGTCCTCGAGTCCGCGCCCCAGGGCGGGGGCGATCCCCAGGGTGGGAAAGAGGTTGGGGGTCACGTACGCCGCCGGGATCCGCTCCGGCCGGTCCGTGTCATCGGCCAGGTTGCGGTCGAGGGTGGTGTACGCGCCCAGATCGTCGAAGCTCGTCTGCCGCTCCCGCCAGTCGAGGTAGTCGAGGAAGGGCGACCTCCTGTCGTAGGCCCCCGTCTCCTGGTTGGTCCGGGTCAGGAAGAAGAGGGCGTCGGGGTCCCGGACCGGGAGCCCGCGGAAGAGCACCCCGTAGGCGATGGAGTACATGCTCGCCGTGAGCCCGATGCCCAGGGCGAAGGCGATCACGGCGATTCCGGCGAGGGCGGGCTCGCGGATCAGGCGACGGAGGGTGAGGCGGAGTTCCCGGGCGAGGGCATGCATCAGGCCAAGTTATGCGGATGGGGTGTGGGGTACCAGCGACTTATGCCTCTTCGGGCCGGGAGTGTGATGCTCACCCCCTCGCGGCACTCGGACCCCATGCCTATCCTTCCCCCCCGTGAACACCACCGGCTTCCTCTCGGCTTCGGCCCTCCTCCTTCTCCTCACTGCCTGCTCCGCAGGAAGCGGAACCGGCGAGTGGGCCGGCACGGTCCGCGACAGTGCCGGTATCCTCATCGTGGAGAATCCGAGCAAGGGAGTGTGGCCGGATGGGGAGGGCTGGACCGTGGAGGAAGAGCTTCGGATCGGTGCCTTCGGTGGGAACCCCGACTACCAGTTCGGTCAGGTCGGCACCGTTGCGGTGAGCTCACGGGGGGAGATTCTCGTCTCCGATACCCAGGCCCAGGATGTGAGGGTGTTTTCCCCCGAGGGCGCCTACCTGCGGACCGTCGGGGGGCCGGGGTCCGGCCCCGGGGAGTTGGGTCCGGGGGCGTCCATGCTCCTGATCGCTCCCGGCGACACCCTCCTGGTGCCGGATCCCCGGAACCGGCGCAGCAATCGGTACGCTCCCGACGGGACGAGCCTGGGCAGCGAACCCCTGAACCCGGAGAGGGGACGGGCGCTGAGGTACAACCTGAATCCCGCGGGGGCCATGACCGCCCAGCTTCGGTCGGTCCAGTCCGCCAGCCGGCCCGGGACCGACAGCCTGGATGCCATCCGCATCGTGGAGACGTCCGGCGCCTTCGGGGATACGATCTTCCAGTTCCCCTCAGGGGGACTCTTCCAGGGTCCCGGCGTCCACTATTTCACGCCCGAGCCCATATGGGAGATCACCGACTCCCTCACCCTCCTCTTCGGCACGAACAGCGAGTACCGCATCGGTGCCTACGGGCGGGATGGGTCCCTTCGCCGCATCATCAGCCGGGCACACGAACCGACCCTCATCAGCGACCGGGACATCCAGCCCTCTTCTCCTTCCTCGACCGGGCCTGGCTCGACGCGGGTGTGTCTCCTTCCGCCCTCCCCCGAAACCACAGCCTGGTGCACTTCGCCGAGTTCTTCCCCGCCTACCACACCTTTCAGGAGGGGCACGGAGGAACGCTCTGGGTCCAGCCGGTTCGGCCTCCGGGGGAACTCTCCGACGAGGAGATGGCCCGGTACAACTTCACCGAGGACTTCGGCGCTTCAGGGTGGGAGGTGTTCGACAGGGAAGGGCGGTTCCTCGGGGTCGTGGAGATGCCCCCTCGGTTCCAGCCCAGGATCT
>JBDRDQ010000129.1:0-2084 GCA_043820695.1 Gemmatimonadota bacterium
ATCCGCGTAACACGGCGGTTGCCGCGGCGGGCGGGCTTTGAGCCCGCCCTTGCCGGGCGCGAATGGCGAGCAGGTAGAGGCGATCAGGAGGGGCGCCCGTAACCCTCGCGGTGCTCGGGTTCGGCACCAGCCTAAACGTTAGACGAAAACCGCTAGCAGCCTGGAGAGAAAGGAAGGAGAAACGCGTTCCATGCCTCGCTCCCGCCTCATAGAGGCCGTTTCCATCGTCCCTGCAATTCTACTTTGGGCGACGGGGCTCCCGGCCCAGGACACCATCGTCGTCCGAGCCGACAATCCGCCGGTTTGGGGCGAGAACCTTCAACTGATTGCGGAGGTTCGGATTGGCCAACTGGATGGGCCGGAGGAGTATCTTTTTGGGCAGGTTGATGCAGTGGCCGTGGATTCGAACGGAACGATATTCGTTGCGGACGGTCAAGGGCCGATCATACGACGGTACCGAGCTGATGGACAATTCATTGGAAATGTCGGAGGTGGTGGGGCTGGTCCGGGCGAATACTTCCAGATTCTCGGAATGAGGGTCCTTTCCAGCGGGGAGTTGGCGATCTGGGATCCCAGGAATCTTCGGGTCTCGGTCTTCGATTCGAGCGGCACCTACGCTCGATCCGTCCGGGTAACCAGCGGCCTCTATACGTCCAACCCATTTCAGGTGGACACCGCAGGGCATTTCTATGTGAAAGGAAGCGCAGGTTCCGGAAGACCTACGGCCGGAGGCGACCTTCAAACTGTCTGGATCCACGTATCTCCAGGGGGCGAGATCGTGGACTCCATTCCTATTCCCTTGGATCATCCGGCAGCGACGTCGTATGTACTTGTCACACCAACTGGTCGCCGCCGTCCGTTCACGGAATCGAAGGTGAGTGCCCTCAGCCCTCACGGCTACCTGGTTGTCGGCTGGAATATCGACTACACGTTGAATCGACCCCTCCGAGATGGGAGAGTGCTCCGCATCGAGCGGGCATTTCAACCGGTCCCGCTTGAACCCGACGAAAGGGCCCAATGGGAGGCATGGTCGGACCACTTCGAGAATTCAGAGGTCTTTGTTGAGATGAGGTCGGGAAACCCGCGACACTACCCCCCGATCCCCAGCCACAAACCAGCCTATCGAGACTTCTGGGTCGACCAGGCGGGACGCATCTGGGTCAATCTTTATGTCGAAGCGGAATTCCGCTCTCACACGCAAGAGGAACCTGCAAACCGGGAGGACCGGCCTCGGCCCCGGTACGAGTGGCGTGAGCCGCCGGTCTGGGATGTCATTGATCCGCGGGGCACATTTTTGGGGTCAGTCCGGACGCCGGAGAACGGTTGGATTGCGGTCGCTCGGGGACAGTATATCTGGGTGGTGGAAAGAGGGGAATTCGACGAGGAGTCCGTGGTCAGGTATCGAATCGAGGGTGGGTAGGAGTGGTTTTCGTCTAACATCCGGCGTGCCGCGCTGCGTTCGGCTACGCCTCGCTCCGCGGCCTTCGGCTACGCGCCCTGTACGGGCGCGTACGGCAGCCTGTAAACGTTACGCGCACTCGTGGTGCGTTTCCCTGGTTCCCCACCCCAAGAAAAGAGGGAGAAGGCGGAGGTTGGCGGCCGGGAAGCCTTCGTCGGGGTCCACTTCGGGATTGACGGCTGGGGCTCGGAGCGGGGAGTTGCCCCACATCCACCCCGCCGTGGTGAACAGCTAGCCATCGCAGCGCTCGCGCGGTACCGTTCCAGGATGCAGGGTGGGGCAGGTGACGGTGGGAGAAGAGCCCCCGCCCCAAAACACTGGGGGCCCCTCCTCCCGTCCCGCACCCCGAATCCGCGTAACACCGCGCTGGCCGCTTCGGGCGGGCTGGGCGCCCGCCCTTGCCGGGCGCGGATGGCGTATAGGTAGAGGCGATCAGGAGGTGCGCCCGTAACCCTCGCGGTGCTCGGGTTCGGCAGCCCTTCTACGTTACGCGTACTCGTGGTGCGTTCCCCTGGTTCTCCACCCCAGGAATAGAGAGGGGAGGCGGAGGTTCGCGGCTTGGAAGCCGTCGTCGGGGTCCACCGCAGGATTGTCGGCAGGGGGCTTCGCACGGGGGAGTTGCCCC
>JBDRDQ010000130.1:0-3685 GCA_043820695.1 Gemmatimonadota bacterium
TCTAAAGGAACCGGGTTCAGGCTGCCCGCTTTCTCGGCGTGTTTCCCCGGGTCCTCTGGGTGGTAATGATCACCACGCCGGAGAGGATCACGAAAGCGGCAAGTCCGGTTCGCGCGGAAAGGGGCTCACCTGCCAGCGCCCAGCCCAGGAAAAGGGCCACTGCCGGGTTCACGTAGGCGTAGGTTGAAGCCACCGCCGGTGTCGTGTTCCTCAGGAGCCAAATGTAGGAGGAGAAACCCACCAACGAACCGAACACCACCAGATAAAGGAAGGCCAGGACCGAGGCCATGGAAACGCCCGTCGGATCGAAGGCCGCCGCCTCACCCCGCAGCAAACCCAGCAACAGGAGTGCCCCCCCGCCGGCCACCATTTGCATCCCGTTTCCCAGGGCCGAGGAGGCCGGTCGGGCCCCGTACCGGGCTATCAGGGAGCCGGCGGCCCAGCACCCCGCCCCGACAAGCACGAGGAGCCCTCCAAGGAGGTCTTGAGGGCCGGCCATGCCGATCTCCGATCCGGTCACAAGGAGGGTGACACCGGCAAACCCCCACAGGATACCGAAGGTGACCCCCATGCCCGGGGGGCCGCCCCTGCCCGAAGCCCAGTCCTGGAGAACGATCCAGAGGGGCACCGTGGCCACCAGGAGGGCCACCAGACCGGAGGGGACGGACTGCTCTGCCCAAACCACCGCCCCGTTCCCCCCCAAGAACATGAGGATGCCCGAGATGGCGCTGGCCTTCCACAGGATGGCCTTGGGCCAGTCCGCCCCCCTCGCTCGAGCCCACAGCAGGAGGGCTCCCCCCGCAACCAAGAACCGAACCCCAGCCATGAGGAAGGGGGGGAGGGTATCGATGGCGATCCGTATGCCCAGGTAGGTGGATCCCCAAATGAGGTAGATCCCTGCCAGAGCCAGGCCGATCCTCAGCCCCCGGCTTGTGACCGGAGAGGGGTCCTTCAGCAACCAACCCGACCTTTCTCGGCTTCGCCCCAGGCGTTCAGAGGTGGGAAGCCCTGTCCATGCATCTGTATTGGATGGCCTCGGCCACGTGGGAAGGTCCAATCTCGGCGGACCCGTCCAGATCCGCTACTGTGCGAGCCACTTTCAGAATCCGGTGGTACGCCCGAGCCGAGAGCCCCAAGCGATCCAGAGCCCGTTGCAGTAGCCGGGCCACCTCGGGGGATGCCGAACAAAAGCTCCGGATCTCCCTGGGACCCATCTGTCCGTTGCAATGGATCCCGGTCCGGCCCCGGAACCGTTTCCCCTGGAGGGATCGGGCCTCCTGGACTCTCCTTCGGATCCCGGGGCTTTCCCGCCGGACCTCTCGGGCGGTGAGCTCTTGAAAGGGAACTCTCCCTACGGCCACGTGGAGATCGATTCGATCCAGGAGTGGCCCCGAGACCCGGTTCCGGTACCGGGTCACGAGAGAGGGATCGCAGGTGCATCGACCCTCCCCGTCCCCGAAGAACCCACACGGACAGGGGTTCATCGCCGCAACCAGGACGAACCGGGAGGGAAACCGAAGGGAGATCCGGGCCCGTGCCAGAACCACATGGCCGTCCTCGAGGGGTTGGCGAAGGGCCTCGAGCACGTTCCGCCTGAATTCCGGGAGCTCGTCCAGAAAGAGAACGCCGTTATGGGCCAGGCTTACCTCCCCCGGGCGCGGAGTCCCCCCACCCCCCACCAAACCCCCATTGCTGACCGTGTGATGGGGGGCACGGAAGGGACGCCGCCGCAACAAGGGCTCTCTCGGGTCCAGGACCCCAGCCACAGAATGGATCCGGGTGGACTCCATCGCCTCCTCCAGGGTCAAGGGGGGAAGGATGCCGGGAAGGCGCCGGGCCAACATGGTTTTTCCTGCGCCGGGAGGGCCGAGGAGAAGGAGGTTGTGTCCGCCGGCTGCCGCGACCTCCAAGGCTCGCTTCACATGGCCCTGTCCCCGAACGTCCCCGAGATCTCCTGCCACCCGGTTCCCACCACCCAGGAGTTTTTCGGTCTCCACCACCGTGGGTGGGATTCTCTTCTCGCCCCGGAGGTGTTCCATGACCTCCAGGAGAGATCGGGCCCCAAGAATCTCCAGCCCACCCACCACGGCCCCCTCGGAAGCATTCTCCTGCGGCACTACCAAGCTCCTGAACCCTTCCCTTCTGCACCCCTCCGCCATGGAGAGGACCCCTCGAACAGACCGGAGACTTCCGTCCAGCCCCAACTCCCCAACAAATGCCATGGAAACCAAGGCATCGGTGGGGACTTCACCCGTTCCCGCCAGCAAGCCCAGGGCAAGGGGAAGATCGAAGGAACTCCCCTCCTTTCTAATGTCGGCCGGAGCCAGGTTCACCGTGATCTTTTTTGGTGGGATGGAATACCCGCTGTTATGGAGGGCGGCCCACACCCGATCCCGACCCTCCCGGACGGCGCCCTCCGCCAATCCCACGACGGAAAAAGACGGAAGACCGAACCCGAGGTTCACTTCCACCCGGACCATGTAGCTTTCGATGCCCCGAAGGGCGGGTGACGAGACTTGTGCCAGCATCCTCTTCTCCAGGCGGGCCATTGAACCCCACAGGACTTGCCTTTCCACGACTCTATGCCGAGAGTCCTGGCCCAACACTCACCCCCGGCAGGGGCGGGGCCATGGGTGACCGGGTTCACTTCAGAGAAGAATCAGGCGTCGGAATGGAAAAGCTGGTCCTCGTAGACTTTGATGACACTCTGGTAGAGACGGCGCCGGCATTCCAGAGCGCCAGGGAGGCCCTCTTCCGGCAACTGGAGGAGGAGGGGTTCTCCAGGGATGACGCCTACCGGGTCCACTATCAAGAGGTGGAGCCGGAGCTTTTGAGCCTATACGGAATGGGACCATTCCGGATGGAACCCTCTTTTCGCGAAAGCTACCTGCGCCTTTGCAAAGAGGGGGGCCTGACCCCTGACCCGGAGATCACCGACCGGTGTGGATCCCTCGGGAGGGATTTCATGGGAAAGCCCAAGGTGATGGAGGGGAGCCTGGAGGCCCTGGAGAAACTCGCCACTCATTTTCCCACCGTTCTGTTTTCCCAAGCCGCTCAAAGGGAGTACCAACTTGGAAGGGTTCGGGATGCGGGGGTGACTCCCATCCTGGGCGAGGACCGGATTCGAATAACGGACCGGAAGACCCCGAAGACCTTTCGGGAGGCCCTCCATCACTTTGGTGTCCAGGATTCAGGGCGGGCCACGATGATCGGAAACAGTGTACGGAGCGATATCAACCCCGCCCTCAGCGAGGGGGCCAGGGCGATTCTGGTGGAGCCCTATGAGATGTGGCACTATGACAACGTGCCTCCGGTCTCAGGCGACTTCCTTCGCTTCCCCTCCTTTCCCGATGCCGTGGACTTCCTCTGCCGCCACCGGTTGGGCTGAGGCCAAGTGTCGGGGGGCAGACGGGTTGGGGCGAAAACTCCGCTGTGATGTCACGCCTGCCCCAGGCACCCAACAGCGCTGGGACATTGCGACCCAAGAAAAGGGGGTTACTTTCACTGGCGCACGAAGGGTTCCCATACAACTCATAGGCTGTCGGAAGCGGGCATGAATGTTGCTCGGCCCCCTCCGTACGATGCCGACACTCTTACTCCCCAATCCGGAGTTTACGCATGAAGGTTGCGGTCCTGAGGGAAACCGGTCCGAACGAGAGCCGAGTGGGTCTGGTTCCGGAGGGTG
>JBDRDQ010000131.1:0-3107 GCA_043820695.1 Gemmatimonadota bacterium
GGCTGGGCTCCAGAAGCGTGGCAACCTTAGCTGGATTTCGGATGCGGTACTCGACGCGTGGAGGGCGCCACCCAGTGGCCATCCCGGCGGCCACCGCACCTACTCAAACATCGCGGTCGAGGCTGGCGAGAAGTGACAGTCGCTAATAGAAGAAGGGGTGGTCGCTACGACACAGCATAGAACAACGCGGCTGCCGCCTGCGCGGCCATTCGGCCGCTCCGGAGAAACCCGGCGGCGAGCAACGTGAGCCGTGAAGCGGACGTGACGTTTCGAAGAGATCTGAGCCGGCCACCGAACGGCTAGCCGGGTTCGGCAGCCGCGAGGCGTTACTCGAAAAGCGGGGGATCAAGTCCGTCTACTCTCTGTTCTTCCCCTCGGCGTCGCCCCGCTTGCCCACTCCCTAACCGCATAGGGATAATGGCAATGCAGGTGGGTCGGCTGTGAGGGACACGGCCACTGTGTGTGGCCGCTCAACATTCGAGTTCCCGAAGGGGTGTAACAATGATCGGGACCACGGTTAGGCACTACCGAATCGTCGAGAAGATCGGTGAGGGTGGGATGGGCGAGGTCTACCGGGCTGAAGACGCCAGCCTCAACCGAAGTGTTGCCCTGAAGTTCCTCCCCGAGCATCTGCAAGAAGACGAAGTGGCCCGAAAGCGTTTCCTGAGAGAGGCGGAGTCGGCCGCAGCTCTGGAACATCCCTACATCTGCAACATCAAGGAGGTGAGCCGAACTGACGATGGTCAGGACTTCATCGTCATGGAGTATGTGGAAGGCCAGACCCTTAAAGAACGACTCGAAGAGGAGGGGCCCTTGCAGCTAGGAGAGGCTCTCCGCATCTCCACCGAGGTGGCCGACGCTTTGGAGATGGCTCACGGAAAAGGCATCGTCCACCGGGACCTGAAGCCCTCCAACATCATGCTCACCCCCCAGGGCCATGCTAAGGTAATGGACTTCGGCCTTGCCAAAAGGGTCATCACCGACGAGGGCACCGAACAGGATATGACGTCCGGGATCACCAAGGAGGGCGCCACTCTTGGCACCCCGGCCTACATGTCTCCGGAGCAGGTCCGGACCGACCCGGTGGATTCCCGGAGTGACCTGTTTTCTCTTGGGATCGTCCTTTACGAGATGTTGACGGGAGTGCATCCTTTTCTCCGGGCCAGTTCTGTGGAAACCATGGGGGCGATCCTATATGAGGATCCCGAGCCCCTGGGTGAGCATCTTCCCGACTCTCCGGAACTGCTTCGGAGCACGGTCAGCCAACTCCTGACCAAGAACCCCGAGGCTCGGTTGCAGACTATTGAGCAACTGTCGAGTCGTTTGATCGAGATCTCCTCGGGACAGGATGAACTCCGGCTTGCGGCCTTCATTCGGAGTCGTTTGGGGAGGCGGATTGCTCTGGGGTTGGTTGCTATTCTCGTCTCCCTCTTCATTGGCCAGCGGCTAACTCAGGGGGTGGACAACCCGTTAGTCAGCTCCATCGCAGTGCTGCCGATGGTGAACCTCTCAGGCGATCCCGAACAGGAGTATTTCGTCGACGGAATGACAGACGAACTGACAACGTCTCTTTCCAAGATCTCATCCCTCAAGGTGACGTCCCTATCAGCGGCGAGGCGGTTCCGCGACTCGGAGATGTCTCCTGCCGAGATCGCCAGAGAGTTGGGGGTAGAGGCGCTTGTGACAGGGTCCATCCTCCGGGAGGGGGACCAGGTGAGGGTTGCGGCTCAGCTTGTGGATCCGTCAACCGAAAGGAACTTCTGGGCCCAAACCTTCGAACGGAACCTGACCTCCGTGATGGCCCTATATGGTGAGGTAACCCAGGCCATTGCCAACGAGATCCAGGTCACGCTGACACCAGATGAAGAATCCCGCATCGCGGACACACAGGAGGTCAATCCTGAGGCCTACGACGCCTATCTCCAGGGCGTTTTTCACTGGAAAAAGCTCACCCCAGAGGGTCTCGACCTGGCTCAGCAATACTTCGAGTTGGCTATGGAAAAGGACTCCACGTTCGCCCTGGCCTATGTCGGTTTGTCTAGGGTCTGGGGGGGGAGGGGCCAGATGGGCCTCGCCTCTCCACAAGAGGCCGGGTCCAAAGCCAATGAGTTTGTCCGAAGGGCTATCGAACTGGACGATGGGCTGGCCGAGGCCCACCATGCTCTGGCCAGCCATTTGACGTGGAGTCAATGGTTATGGGACGAGGCATGGGATCACTGGCGGCGAGCCCTCGCGATCAATCCAAACGACGCCATGTTGAACGCTTACTATGCCCACTTTCTCTGCGTCATGGGGCTTCCCGAAGACGCCCTCCCCTTTGCCGAGCGATCCCTGGTGCTGGACCCCTTCAGCGCCCTGTATCAAGCACTCTTCGGGATGACCTTAGTGTTCAACCGACGGTATGACGAGGCCATTGTCGCAGCGACTGCGGCGCGGGAGATCGATCCCACTGTGCCGGTTGATGCTCGGCAGTCTGCCTACATCGCTAGCGGAATGCGAGAGGAGCAACTCACTAATCAGCGGGAGAGGATTGCTGATGACCCGGAGAGGGTGGCGGCCCTCGAACGGGGATTGGCCGAGGGTGGGTATGAAGGGGCCCAACTGGCGATAGCGGATCTTCTGGCGAGCCAGTACGGACGGGAGGGATATGGGAGTTTTAGGGCGTGGGGCATAGGCCTTCGTTACCTGGATGGGGGCGATCTAGACCGAGCAATGGATTGGTTTGAAAGGGCAGTGGAGGCGAAAGATCCCAACATGCCCTATATCGGGCTCCCAACCTTTGACGCCATTCGGGCCCACCCTCGGTACCCAGGCCTAATCCGGAGGATGAATTTTCCTGAGGAGGTGATAGCCCGGTACCTGAACGAGGTGCGGTGATTAATTTGGCCAGCTCCGTGTTCTGAGCGGAAAAGGATGCCTCTCCCCCGGGGTCAGAAGACACTTCTCAGCTTGTTCACTCTGGAGCGCTTATCGAGTAACGTCCCGCTCGGGCCCTCAGCCCTCGCTTTCGCTCTGAGCTCATACGGCAGTATCCTGAACACCACGGGCCCGGCCCTCCGGGACCTCGCCGTGCGGTGACAGCAGGATAGGGGCGGTCGAGTGGATGC
>JBDRDQ010000132.1:0-2322 GCA_043820695.1 Gemmatimonadota bacterium
CGGGGTATTTCGCTCTGATCAACCGGAATGAGGATGCGCTGGAGTGGCTCCAGCATGCGCTGGACCGTGACTTCATCAACTATCCCTATCTTGCGGAAACTGGGCCCTTCCTGGAGAACCTCAGAGGCGAAGCCCGATTCCGTGAAATGCTGGAAGTGGTTAAAGCCAAATGGGAAAGCTTCGAGGTCTGAACCATGCCCTCCCCCTCCCTCCTCCAACGCCTAAAGGAGCGGAAGCTCGTGCAGTGGTTTCGGCTTCCTATTGAATGCGGCAGGGGGGTAACGCCCGGTTCAAGCACGGGCCTCAGGTCCGCCTCCGCGGGTGAGCTGGTTGGCCTATCGGATGAACTCTGGCCCGGCCCTCCGGGATCTCGCCGGGCGAAGGCCCTGGGGTTTCCCTGGTCATCTGGATGTCCGGCTCCGATCTTGAACCGAATGGTTCGTTACAAGCCTTGTTCGAACGAGCACTGAACTTCATAAATGCGCAGGGCAACCCTCATCCTATCGGACCTTCGGAGGCGAAGATGAGACGCGGAGTCCTCCCGTTCGCAAGCCTGGCGGCAGCTCTCTCCTTGGGCGGGCTAGCACCCGAAACGTCATCCGCTCAAGAAGCCGCTCGAACCCCCGCCGTCATCACGGATGCAGAGACTTGGACGGTCACCTCTTCCACCAACAGCAGGCGTTACCAGGTCTCCGTCGCGGTGCCCAGGGGCTACCATGGCGGGGACCAAACCTACCCGGTCCTTTTCGTAATGGACGCCAACGGGCAATTCGGAATGGCCACCGACATCGCTCGCTGGCTCGCCGTGCAACGGGACATCCGCGACATCGTCGTGGTAGGTGTCGGGTACCCTGTCGGACATTTCTGGGATGCCGTCGGCCTGCGAACCCTTGATCTCACTCCAACCGCGGACCAACCTTGGGTAGAGGAGTTCGCCAGGATGTTCCCCTCCTATCCAGCTCCAGAGGGGAGTGGCGGCGCTCCAGAGTTCCTCGCGTTCCTTCGCAATGAGCTGATTCCATACATCGAGGCTCACTACCGAGTCCAGTCCGACGGTCGAGCCCTTCTGGGACACTCCTTTGGAGGCCTCTTTGCCCTCCACGCCCTGTTCTTCGGGGAAGGGACGTTCTCCCGGTTCGTTGTCGGCAGCCCAGCTATTTGGTGGGATCACGACATCACATTTCGGCATGAGGAGGAGTTCACGGCGGGGCAGGACAGTCTCGGCGCACGCGTGTTCCTCTCGGTCGGTCTGTCAGAGGAGCCTGAGGACGGGAGTGGTCTTGCACCGTATCGGATGGTCACGAACGTCCGAACGCTGGCTGAGACTCTAACCACTCGACAGTACCGTGGGCTTGAGGTACGTACTCATTTTTTTGAAGGCGAAACGCACATGTCCGTGGTGCCGGCCACGATCTCTCGGGGCCTGAGATACATCTACACAACTCGGTAAGGACAGGTCGTCGGGCATCGCGAACAGGCAAGCGGAAGGAGCGGAGCCTCGGCATCTTTCCTGTGCACCGTGATCACGTAATCCCGCGGACGAGCAAGGCTTGTAACGCCCGGTTCAAGCACGGGCCTCAGATCCGCTTTCGCGGGTGGGCTGGTTGGCCTATTGGGGAGCTCTGGCCCGGCCCTCCGGGATCTCGCCGGAGAGAGGCGGATGGATTTTCCTGGTCACCTGGATGCCCGGCTCCGATCTTGAACCGAATGGTTCGTTACGAGTCGAGTGCGGGAGCTGGATTCAAGCGGGGGACGGGGACCTCAGTATAGCTACGAGACCTTCCTCACCACATCGAGAACAGCCTTCGGGTGCTTGGAAGCCACGCGGAGAAGCACCTTCGCCGGGCCTTGGGGTTTCCTCCGCCCCTGTTCCCAGTTTTGCAGTGTCCGCAAGCTGATTCCAAGGAGTGCTGCAAACTTCGCTTGAGAGAGGCCATATTCTTCGCGGATCGCTGCAACATTCGGTTCCTCAACGACGAACGTCCGAGCCGCTTCTTCCCCTTCTCGGAGAATCGCACCACCCTCGCGCACGCTGGCTACGAGTTCATTAAAGAGTTCGTCGTTCATGGGTACTCCTCCTGAATAAGCTTCTTCAATACAGCTTTCTGCTTCGGGGTCAGGTCGTCCTGTTGGTTCTTGCCGTACATGAGAAGCAACAACATCACGTCCTGCTTCTGAGCCCAGTAATAGATCACCCGAACGCCGCCGCGTTTTCCTCGGCCGCCACCCTCCCATCGGATCTTCCTCAACCCACCAGTGCCTCGGATCAAGCCTCCGGCATCGGGCTCAGTAACAAGCCGGAGTTGGAGGAGTCGGTAGGAT
>JBDRDQ010000133.1:0-4265 GCA_043820695.1 Gemmatimonadota bacterium
CCTGGCCCGGGCTTTCACAGACTGGATCGAGCTCCACGGCGATCGTGCTTACCGGGATGATGGGGCAATCGTGGGCGGGTGGGCTCGGTTGAACGGGGACTCCGTCATGGTTATCGGCCACCAAAAAGGTCGAGACATGAAAGAGAACCTTTGGCGGAACTTCGGCTCCCCGCACCCGGAGGGATACCGAAAGGCCCTTCGCCTCATGTATTTGGCCGAGAAATTCCACCGGCCCGTTATCACCTTCATCGACACCCCAGGAGCCTATCCCGGCGTCGGCGCAGAGGAGCGAGGGCAGGCCGAAGCCATCGCCCGCAACCTCCGGGAAATGGCTCGCCTCAGAGTGCCCATCATCTCCCTGGTGATCGGCGAGGGAGGGTCTGGAGGAGCGTTGGCTTTGGGGGTAACGAATCGGATCCTCATGTTGGAGCATTCCATCTACTCGGTGATCTCCCCCGAAGGATGTGCCGCCATCCTCTGGAGAACTGCCGACGAGCGGGAGAAAGCGGCTCGGGCCCTGAAGCTCACATCCCATGACCTCCTCAAGAGGGGCATCGCGGACGAGATCATTCCGGAGCCCCCGGGAGGAGCCCATGCCGACTGGGACGCAGCGGCCCGTCAGGTCAAAGCCGTGCTCATCAGACACCATGAAGAGCTGAAGGGGATCGATCCGGAAACCCTCATCCGTGATCGACAGGCCAAGTTCGAGGCCATCGGCGAGTGGGAGGGAAAGGCATAGGAGCCCGGAGGGCCTCCGAACCGTGCCATGTCTAGCTTCGTCGAGATCCAGTTCAAAGGTACACGGCGGGATTACTACTCCAACCGTGGGTTGGACATCAACCCCGGAGACTTCGTCGTGGTGGAGGCCGACAGGGGAGAGGACCTGGGCGCGGTAACCGCCCTGGGAAGCATCGCCGAACGAAAGTGCTCTTCATCTGCGGGAGGGTGCGCGACCCCGGCCCCGGAGAAGCGGGTCCTCCGGTTGGCTGAGTCCTCCGAGGTCGACCGCCTGACGGAGCTTCGCTCAGATGAGGTGCGGGTCCGAGAGGAAGCGGGAGGGCTGGTGGGGCGCCACGGCCTCAAGATGAAGGTCACTGAGGCGGAGTGGCAGTTCGACCGAAAAAAGCTGATCATCTATTTCACCGCCGAACGCAGGGTGGATTTCCGTGAGTTGGTTCGGGACCTGGCTCGAGCCTTCCGGACCCGAATCGAGCTCAGGCAAATCGGTGTGCGAGATGAGGCGGCCCTCCTTGGAGGGGTTGGGCGATGTGGCCGGGAACTCTGTTGTTCGACCTGGCTTCCCGAGCTGAAACCGGTAAGCCTCCAACTCGCGAAGGACCAGAAGCTCTCCCTGAATCCCGCACAGATATCAGGGTGCTGTGGGCGCCTGATGTGCTGCCTTATGTACGAGCATCAGACGTACGTGGAAGCTCGTCGGCGCTTCCCACGGGAAGGGAAGACACTGCGGACCAGCCTGGGCCCGGAGAAGGTGATTTCCGTCGACATCTGGCGAGAGTTTGTGGTGCTGAAGAATCCGAAAGGAGAGCGCCGGTCCGTAACCCTCGCCGAGCTTCGAGGGGAAGTGGCCAGGAGTGGCGGTCCACGACCGGGTGCCGACGACGACAAGAACACATCAAAACCCGAGGGGAAGAAGAAACGTGGATCCGACTAAGCGGTTCTACATCACCACCGCCATCGACTATGCAAATGGGTCCCCCCACTTGGGCCACGCCGTCGAAAAAGTCGGCGCGGACGTCACGGCCAGGTACCACAGGCGAAAGGGGGAGCAGGTACACTTCGTCATCGGAATGGACGAACACGGGCAAAAGGTCCTCCAAAGCGCCGATGCCGCAGGAGTGAGTCCCCAGAGTTGGGTGGACGGCATCGCCCGGGAGTTCGCGGAAGCCTGGGATGTTCTGAGAATCAGTCACGACGACTTCATTCGGACCACCGAGGACCGGCATCACAGGGGGGTCCAGGAGCTTATCAGGCGCATCGAGGCCACCGGGGACCTTTATCAGGGGACCTATTCCGGGTACTACTGCGTCGGGTGTGAGGGGTACAAAACGAAGGACGAATTGGTCGAGGAGGGGGATCAAGACGCCCGATGCCCCGTGCATCCGTCGCTGGACGTGCAGTGGATGGAAGAGGAGAACTGGTTCTTTCGCCTCTCCGCCTACACGGAACCCCTGCTCAAACTTCTGGATGAGCACCCCGAATTCATTCAGCCCGAGATCCGGCGAAATGAGATTCGGAAGGTCCTGGAGGGAGGGCTGGACGACATCTCCGTGTCCCGCTCGCGCCTCCCATGGGGAGTCCCGTGGCCGAACGATCCGGACCACATCGTCTACGTCTGGCTGGATGCGCTCACCAATTACCTGACGGCGGTCGGCTTTCCCGACGAGGGTTACCTGGAGAGTTGGCCTGCCGACGTGCATGTCATCGGAAAGGACATCACCCGGTTCCACTGCATCTATTGGCCGGCCTTTCTGATGAGCGCCGGGGTCGAGCTACCCAAGACCGTTTGGGCCCATGGGTTCGTGACATACGGGGGCCGAAAACTCTCCAAGTCGGCGGGGGTGACCTTCGAGCTACCCGAAGCCATCGAGCGGCACGGAGCTGACGCCCTCCGTTATTACCTGCTCCGGGAAGTCCCGTGGAATGGAGACGGAGACATCACTCGGGAGCGTTTCGACGAACGCTACACCTCTGAGCTGGCCAACGACCTGGGGAACCTTGCGAACCGGTCCCTGACCATGCTCAAGAAGTACCGAGGTGGAGCTATTCCGGCTGCGGACCCCCGCTCACTGGATGACGCGTGTTCCAAAGCGGTGGAAAAGTACAAAGAGGTCATGGATGCCGGGCTTCTCCACCTGGGCATGGCGACGGCAATGGAATTGGTCTCCAATGCAAATGGGTTCATCGAAAAGCAGGCCCCCTGGACCCTTGCCAAAGACCCGGCCTGCGCCCCGGAGTTGGACGCAACACTCGCTTCCCTGGTCCGAGCTCTGCTGGTGGTGGCCACCCTCCTCCATCCCTTCATGCCGGAAAGGATGGAAGAACTGGCCCGACGCTTGGGCGTTGGAGATGTACCCACCTTCGAGGGAGCGCTGGGGTTGGAGTTGGCGGGCCGCACCATCACTATTGGTGAACCGCTTTTTCCAAGGCCGGACCTTCGGGCCCCCTGAGACCCCCCCGGTTGACAGGGTTCGTGACCCCCGCCTAGCTTGTTCGTTCAAATAATAGGAATGAAGTGTGACCGCCGCCCGGGAAAGTGGTAAGCCCCGATGTCGGCGGCCGTGCTGAGGAGGCTCGGCTATCCGCGCATGACTGAGAAGAAATGGACCCTTCTCCTTCTGGGAGAAAACCCGGAAGGCATTCGTCAGTTCACCCTGTCCTCCCGCCTCTTGCGGTGGTCTGCCGGGGGGTTCGGCGTTTTTTCCGTCATCATCCTCGCCCTCTTCGGGCTTCTGCTCATCAATGGTGGTGCTCAGCTCAAAGCCGAGTATCTAACCCGGGAGAATTCCCTCCTTACGGAGGAACTCCGGCAGTTTCGGGATCGGGTCGACGGCTTCGAGGAGACCATCGCCGAGTTGAGTCAGCAGGACGGACTAGTCCGGCAACTGGCAGGTCTGGATGCCATGGACGGAGAGATTCTGGAGGTGGGAATCGGAGGCCCCGGCCTGGCGACTCCTGAGGGACGTGCCCTGTGGCCTGTCGACTCCGCCCTGAGCAAGGTAACCTTCGCCGTCGAGTACGACCTGAGTGCACTCGAGCGCCGCGCCCGCCTCTTGGCGGCCAGCCTTTCGGAAGCATCGGACAGCCTTTCGGCGCACCGGGACATTCTCGAATCCACACCCTCCATCCTCCCGGTGGCCGGCGTTCTGAGCAGCCGGTTCACCACCTCCCGGCTCCACCCCATCTTTCACCGGGCCCTTCCCCACGAGGGAGTGGATATCTCCGCCCGCCGCGGCACGCCCATTTTGGCTGCCGCCAATGGCACCGTCACCCTCGCAGGATGGACGAGCGGCCTCGGCAACACGGTGGAGATCGACCATGGCTACGGGTACGTGACGCGATACGGCCATGCCTCGAAGCTATTGGTGAAGCGGGGACAGCAGGTGACACGGGGCGAGGTCATCGCCCACGTTGGAAGCACGGGCATCTCCACGTCTCCTCATTTGCACTACGAAGTCCGCGTTGGCGGAGTCGCGGTGAACCCCTTGAATTACGTCATCGGAAGCGTGCTCCCCTGAAAGTGGAAC
>JBDRDQ010000134.1:0-2202 GCA_043820695.1 Gemmatimonadota bacterium
CCGAAACAGATCCTCCCTCAGAGGGAGGCCCACTTCGATGGGGGCCGCCGCCATGGAGAGGTTCCACCCTGGGCTCCGCCCCCTCAGTTCCAGCCAGCGAACCAGGGCGGCCCCCTCGTCCCCCGGGTCCAGGACCCGCTGCACGCCATGGGCGGAAGCCTCCAAACGGCTCTGGGCACTGAAGAGGTCCAGCGTCCTCCCCTCCAGAACCTCCGCCCACGCCTCATCGTCCAGAACGCGAATACGAAGCTCCCCCACTTCCCTGCCCAACCGCCGGAGGGCGAAGACCAGAGCGTCCATGGCCTCCCGGACCGAAGCCCTTTCCCTGGGCTCCACGCCATCGGGGCCCCCGAGTCGAAGAGTCTGGGCGTTCGCCTCCTGGAGAACCTCGGTAAGGGCGGCCAGGAAGGGCTCGATTCGATCCCGGGCCTCTTCCAGCGCCGGACGCACCCTCTCGTCCAAACGGCCCAGAAGCTCCAGGGCGGAACCACGTTCGGGATCGGCGGCCAACTGCTCACGGAGGTCGGCCAGAACTCCCTTTCCCCGGCGCTCCAGGCGGGAAAGAAGCCTGAAGAGCCCCCGGCGAGTCACCTCCACCCCGAGGTGGTCCGTAGCCGCCTCCTCGGCATTGTGGGCCTCATCCAGGATCAGATGCTTGTAGGGCGGGAGCACAGCGGCCTGGGTGTAGTTGTTGGTCACCCTCCTCACGGCCAGGTCGGTAAAGAGAAGGTGGTGGTTCACCACCAGGATCTCGGCGGAGGCGGCCTCCCTGCGGGCTCGTTGGAAAAAGCAGTTCTGGAAGTGGGGGCAACGGGTCCGGAGGCAGATGTCCGGGTCGCTCTGGACTTCCTCCCAGACTTCCTCCGACGGTGGCGCCGAGAGGTCCGAAAGGGAGCCGTCCTCGGTGCTCTCGATCCACTCCAGAATGCCCTGGATCTCCCCGCTCCTATCGGTATCGAAGAGGGCCGGAGCCGTTGCTGCGGCCAGATGGGCACGACGGATGGAAACGTAGTTCCCCCGGCCTTTCACCAGGGACCATCGGAGATCCTGCCCCAGGGTCTTCTCGAGCAGGGGCAGATCCTTCCCCACCAACTGCTCCTGAAGGTTGATGGTGTTGGTGGAAACGACGGTCCGCTCCCCGTTTCGAAGAGCCCACAAAGCAGCCGGAAGGAGGTAGGCAATGGACTTCCCGATCCCGGTTCCGGCTTCCACCAACCCCACCCCCCCTTCGTTGTACCGCCGGCCCACCAGGAGGGCCATCTCCCGCTGGCCTGGCCGGTCCTCGAAGGCGGGGTGGGAGGCCGACAGGGGCCCGCCCGGGCTCAGGAAGGCATCCAGCTCATCCAGCTCCAGAGGCTCCACCACCCGGGGTGCCGGCGGCTCGACCACCACATAGATATCGGTGGCGTCGTTGTTCACGATGGCTGTTCCCAAACCGGCCTCATACAGGGTGGCGGCCACCGCCAGGTCGGCCCCGGAGGGCTCCAAATCCCCGGAGGGGTGGTTGTGGATCATGACGGACCCCTGGGGAGCGTCCCGCGAGGCGGCGAGGACCGCGCCCCGGTTTCCCCTTGACACTGCCCTGGGGTTCAGGAGAGTGCGACTCTCCCCCACTTCAACCAGAAAGGTCACTTCCCTACCGCCGGCCCTTTTGATCTCACCCCGGATGGCCGCAGCCGCATCCTGGGTAAGACGAAGGCCGAGGTTAGGAGAAGAGTCGGGAGCTTTCCGAGGCATGAGAGGGGTTACCGGGCTTCCTCATCATCGTCCGAGGCATCCGCCGATACGTTCTGGACGGCCTCGTAGCTGAGGTTCCGGGGAAGCTTCAAGCGCCGGGCCACCTCCTTCGCAGCTCGGCTGGGGGTCAGACCCTCGTCCAGTAGCGCCTTGGCCAGTGCCCTGGCCGCCCCCTCATCCACGGACCCGGTATCCGGTTCGGGCGCACCGGAAACCACTACCACGATTTCACCTCGCGGGGCATGGAGTTCGAAGTGTTCCCTCACCTGAGCCAACTTCCCCCTGACGAACTCCTCGTGGAGCTTTGTGAGCTCTCTGGCCACGACGACGGGGCGGTGGGGCCCACAGCTCTCCTCCAAGGCCTCCAGGAGGGCTCTGGTCCGTCCCGGCGATTCGAAGAGGACCACCGTATCGGGGGAGATGGAAACCCGGTCCATGAGCTCGGTCCGCTCCGGTCCCTTTCGA
>JBDRDQ010000135.1:0-8173 GCA_043820695.1 Gemmatimonadota bacterium
GTCCTGCTTGCCTACTACATCCCCAGGGAAACTCCCTACGAAGCCCAGGTGACCTTCGAGCTTTTTCCCGGTCCCCTGACTCGGGTCGGCCCATTGACGGTAGAGATCAGCGGCACCGAGGGAAGAGTGCCGACCATGAAAGAAGCCGTGGTTCGAAGGATGCTCCCCTTCCGGGAAGGGGACATCTACCGGGAGGATCTCCTTTTCGCCGGCCAGCGGAACCTCTATAACCTGGATATTTTCCGGTCTGTGGGCTTCCTTCCCGACTCCTTCCCGGCCGTGGACTCCATTCTCCCTGTTGTCATTCAGGTCACTGAGGGAGACGTGCGCCGGGTCCGAACCGGAGGGGGACTCAGCAACACCGAGTGCTTCAGCTTCGAGGCCAGTTGGTTGAACCGGAACTTCTCCGGAGGGGCCCGTCGCCTTCAGGTCACCGGGAGGGTTTCCAACGTTCTCGCTAACTTCGTGGAGAGTCCGGTACTCTGCCAGGACACGGGCCCCGACAAGTACGGTGACCTCACCGGATTGATCTCCGTCGACTTCACTCAACCCTGGTTCTTCTCCCCTCGAAACTCCATCTCGGTCGGTCTTTTTGCCGAGCGGCAGTCCATCCACCCCTTGTTCGTTCGGAGGGCGGTGGGGATGAATCTGGGGTTTACCCGGACGTTGGCAATCTCAACCGTTCTGGGCTTCTCCTATAGGCCTCAGCGATCGAAACTCACAGCTGCCGAGGTCTTCTTCTGCTCCACTTACCTGATCTGTGATGGGGAAGAGATCAAGCTGCTCCAGGAGGAAAACCGCCTCGCCCCCGTGGGGATCTCCTTCTCTCGGGATCGGCGGAACCAGGTCCTGAGCCCCACCCAGGGGTACTCGACTGCGGTGGATCTGGAGTATGCCGGGGATTGGACCGGGTCCCAGTTCCGGTACACCCGGGTAATATCGGATGCCACCTGGTACACTCAGGGTCGGAAGGGGTGGGTGGTCGCCGCCCGATTGCGTGGGGGGTGGGTAGGTCGGGGAGGATTTCGGAGTCATACGCAGGACGGGACCTCGACGGAGATCGTGCACCCTGAAAAGCGTCTTTTCGCAGGAGGGTCCAACAGCGTAAGGGGTTATTCCCAGAACCGTCTCGGACCCCGGGTCCTCTACCTCGAGAGAGTCGAGAAGCTCTACGAGGATGGCCCTTGCACAGCCATGGAGGTCGCCGACCTCTCCTGTGACGCCAATGGGCTACCTGAGGACAATTTCGCTCCGCGCCCGACGGGGGGTACCCGTATGCTCGAAGGGAGCCTCGAACTCAGAATTCCCTTGGCCGGATCGTTCTGGGAAAGCGCGGCGTTCCTGGATTTTGGGCAGGTCTGGGACGAGTCCGGGAACCTTTCGCCGGCTGACCTGGAATTCACCCCAGGCTTGGGGATCCGGTATTTCAGCCCCATCGGACCTATCCGGGTGGACCTGGGATACCGTTTCGGGAGCGGGGAGCCGTTGCCGGTCGTTACCAAGGCCATCGGGATCAACCCGGACGGGTCCACGACTGAGCTGGGGAACCTGGTCGTCCTGGATATGCCAGTGCTCTGGCGTGACCATCTGGGCGTTTTTGATCCAAGGCGTTTCCAGCTCCACCTTTCCATTGGTCAGGCGTTCTGATGAAGGCCTGGCTGCTGAGGCTGCGGCGATTCGCCTCCTGGCTGGTCCTGATGGCAGGGGTGGTCCTTTTTATTCTTCTGATCGTCTTCACCCAGACCACGGCAGGGAGGGAGCGGGTTCTGAGGGAGGTTTTGGCCAGGGTGAATGGGGGAATTCAGGGGCAGATCGAGGTTGCCGGGATCTCCTCCCCTGGTCTCCTGAGGGGATTCACCTTCAGAAACGTCACAATCCGAGGGGATGACGGGAGGATCTTCCTTCAAGCCGACTCGGTTCGGGCGGGGATCTCGGGCCCGGCTCTCCTCCGGGGAGATCTGGTTTTCACGGGAGTTCACCTCTGGCGGCCGGAGGTGAGGCTCGAGCGCCACTCTGCCCAGGAAAAACTCAACGCCGTCTCGATTTTTACCGGTGATCCCCCCTCGGAACCTTCGGGCGCCCCGCCGGAACCTTCATCGGACACTTTATCGGACACGCTACCCGGGGACTCGATTGAGGATGGGAGCGGACCCAAACGGACCATCCTGCTCAGGGGAGCCTGGCTACACCAAGGGTCCTTGGACATCCTCCTGCCTTTGGCGCCGGGTAGACCGAGCTCGGATCGTATCCTGGTTGAACCGGGGGCAGACGGAACTCCTTCCCTTCGGCGGATGAGCTTCCGGGATATCGACCTCGAGTTTGGACAAGCCGTTCTGAGGGCCCCGGGGCAGCGAGGTGAACGGTTCGAGCTTCGGAACCTCTCCTTCACCGGGGAGGTGTGGCCGGACCCCTTCCGAGTTACCGGTGCCGAGGGTGAGATCCGGCGTGAGGGAGGGCGGCTTCTGGCAACCCTGAGGACGCTGAACTTGCCGAACTCCCAAACCCGAGGTCGGGTGGATGTACGATGGGGGGGGGGAAGTGGGGTTCAGGTAGCGGTGCAAGGTGAGGCTGACCCCCTGGCCCTCGAAGACCTCTCCTTCATCGAGGATCGCCTCCCCCGGGGGAATGCATCGGGTCCCTTCGGGTTCGAACTCACCGACGACGGCGTTCTGCTGGACTTCCAAGATACGGAGCTGACCTCGGACCAGGGCCGGATCCGGGCTCGTGGCGGCCTCTTCTTCGGCCGAGAGATGGGGTTCAGGGAGCTGGCCATCGAGATGAGTGAGCTGGATTTGGCGGTGACCGACCCATGGGTGGTGGACACACTTCCCCTTCGGGGGCGGATGACAGGTGAGCTTACCCTGGCCGGGACCCTTGAGGATTTACAGATAGATGGTCTGGTCGATTTCGCTGACCAGGACTCGGCCGGGGTGATGACGGCGGATATCTCCGGCCGCACGGGCTTCCGGGGGGGGTTCACGGCTTCCCCACTCTATCTGACCTTGGCCCCTCTGGAATGGGGGGCTCTGGCCAGCGTCTCTCCTGCCATGACCCTCCGCGGCTCCGGCGCCGTTCGCCTGGTCCTGACAGGATCTTTGGGGGGTGACGGCCTCGCCCTTGATGGGGATATCACTCATGTTCCCGCCGGCACGAGAGCCCCCAGCTCCACGGCTGTGACCCCGGCTGGTATGGCGGTTCCGGCGTCGGTGGGGGGGGCCAGCCGACTCACGGTGGTGGGGCGGGTGCGACGGGACTCGACCGACCTTTTCCTCGACCTCACCGGAGATCTGAGTCCCCTGTCCCTCACGACATTAAGGGGAAGTTTCCCGGTGCTTCCTTTCGAAGGGGAATACACCGGCAGGGTCGAACTCCGGGGGCCCATTTCCGACCTGGAAGTGGCGGCCGACCTGGACACCTCCGGTGGACCCTTATCCCTGACCGCCCGTTTCGACGCTCGTCATGTAGCCGATTCGTACACGCTCGAAGCCGAGGCCCTGGAGGAGTTTGTCTTATCCGACATTCTCCCCTCCCTTCCCGAACCGACGCGCTTCACCGGTAGGATCTCCGCCGTTGGAAGGGGCTTTTCCCTGGATGCTTTGGAGGGGAATGCCACAGTTGTCCTGGGCAAGGGGGATGTGGGCCGTTTGAGGGTGGATTCCGCCTTTCTCGAGGCGAGGATCCAGGATGGGGTCCTCCTCCTCCACGAGCTGGTTGCGGAGACGGGCCTGGGCCATCTGAAGGGGAGTGGGTTCTTCGGCGTCGCCGCTACGGCACTTCCGGGTGAACTCGATGTCGAAATCCGGAGCGAGTCACTGGAGGCTCTCCGGCCCTTCCTCATGGAGGTTCCAGGTCGGATTCTGGAAGAGCTGAGCCCTTACGAACGCGACCTCTTGGAATTTGAGGGGGTGGACCTGGACACGCTGCCGAAGGCTGCCGAGGTGGCGGTAGGGGGGGCCGTCCAGGGGAAGGTCGTCCTCCGGGGCGGATTCCGGGAGTTCACTGGGGAAGGGGCCCTGGACTTTCAGCAACTTCGTTTCCGTACCGACTACGTGGAGTCGGGCGCTCTTACTTTTGTCGCGGAGAACTTCCCGGGCGGTGCAGGCCGGATTCAAGCTCAGATCCGCACCGACTCCGTGAATATCCGATCGCTTGGGTTCCTGGCCGGGATCGCAGAGGTTGAATTCGGAAAATCCGACGGGCGGGTACGCGTAATGGCCACCCGGTCCCCCGAAGAGCAGTACAGTGCCCAGGGTACGTATGTTTTGGACTCCATGGGGGGCGGGTTGGTGAATCTGGACGAGTTCACCCTCCAATTCGATACAGCCCAATGGAACCTCGGAGGTCCGGCCTCCTTCGCCTGGAGTTCCGATGGGTACCGGGTCCGTGATTTCCAGCTCATCCGGCCGGGGTCCGGGTCCATGAGAATCCGAGCAGACGGGTTCCTCCCGCTGGAGGGGGGAGGGGAAGGGGATTTCCAGCTGGACGTGGAGAGGCTGAGCCTTGCCCGGCTGGCCCGGATCGCCCAGATGGAGACACCTCTGGAAGGGATCATCGACTTTCGGGGGCGAATGACTGGGTCTACCCTTCGCCCTCGGATCGTCGGTACCGCTTCTGGCAGCGACCTCAGGTATGGCGACTTTTCCCTGGCTAGCCTGGAGTCGGACTTGAGCTATCAGGAGGAGCGAGTCAGCCTGGACCTCACGGCCTATGACGATTCAGAGCATTTCCTGTCGGTCCGTGGGTCCTTCCCGGCAGATCTGAGGCTTGATCCTGATGGCTCGAGGATCCCGGCCGGGCCCGTGGAGCTGAGGCTCTCGGCGGATTCCTTTCCCGCGGCGACCGCCCTGGCCTTTCTGGAGGCCATCGAGGAAGTGGAAGGCACCCTCTCCGGGGATCTCCATTTCGGTGGAACCACGGAGGATTTGGAGCACAGCGGGGATTTTTACCTGGCCGGCGGATCTGCGGTTTTTCCGGCCCTCGGCATCCGCCACCGAGGTGTGGAGGCTCACCTTGTTCTCAGGCCGGACGGGGTGGTGGAGGTCAACGGTTCCCTGAGGTCGGAAGGCACGGCAAGGATCTCAGGCACGGTGACCTTGGCGGATCCACTCTCCGACCCTCAGCTGAACCTCACAGTCGACGCCCGGAACTTTTTGGCGGTCAACCGCCGGGACGTTCAGGCGCGCCTTTCCGGTCGGGTGATGATCACGCAGAGCTATCGGCGACCTCAGGTCAAGGGGGCCCTCACCGTGGAGCAGGGGGTTCTCATGGTGGAGGAACTCGCTCGGAGCGTGGAGGTGGTGGACCTCTCGGATCCTGCCTTCTTCAATGTGGTCGATGCCACTCTGGTGACTCTCAGGCCCATTATCCAGGCCAGCCAGAACCCATTCCTTCAGAATCTCCGGCTGGATGTGGACCTGACCATGGCTCAGGACGGCTGGCTCAGGAGTCGGGAGCTGAACGTCGAGATGGCCGGGGAACTTCTCGTTGTCTGGGACCGAACCGAACGAAACCTGGCCTTCTTGGGGGTCCTCGATGCTGTCCGGGGCGTATACTCGGTGTTCGGACGACAGTTTCAGGTGGAGGAAGGGACGGTCAGCTTCCCTGGCACGCCTGGGATAAATCCCGATCTGAACATCCGCGCTGTGAACCAGGTCAGGACCCAGGACACCGGACGGCTGGAGATCATCGCCACGGTCGGGGGGTCTCTTCTCGCGCCCCGGGTTTCCCTCTCCAGCAACCAACCCTTTCCCATCGCCGAATCCGATCTGGTGAGCTACCTGATCTTTGGACAACCGAGCTACGCCCTGTCCTCAGGGCAGAGCCAGGCGGCCAACAACGCGGCCGAGGTGTTCGCCGGAGCTGGGGCCAGCCTCGCGGTTGGGCTGTTTTCCAGTGAACTGGGGTCCCTTCTTGCCCGGGATGTTGGGCTGGACTACCTGGCAATCACCCAGGGCCAGGGCAAGGACCAAACCCTCGGGATACAGGGCTTGGAGGGGACGGTGGCCACCACCCTGGTGGAAATTGGCCAGTACCTCACGGATGACATCTTCGCCGCCCTTTATTGGCGACCCTTCGGTGGGGGGGGAGGAACCATCGAGCAAAGCAAGTTGGCAGCCCTCCGGTTGGAGTTTCGTTTGTCGGACCATTGGAACCTCGAGGGGTACTTCGAAGATCGGTTGTTCCGGAGCCCCCTGTTCCAGGCGGTAAGTTTGGCGGCTGAGAGAAAATGGACGTATGGGTTCTTTCTCTTCCGGGAGTGGGGGTACTGAGTTCTCTTCGTGAGCGAGAGGCCAAACCCGGGATCAGCAACAGGATTAACAACAGGATCAACTAAAGGAAGCAGAACCATGCAGTACATGAAGGTCTTCGTCATGATGGCGGGGCTCACGGCCCTTCTGGTGACGTTCGGTGGGTATTTCGGTGGTCAGAATGGAGCCATTCTGGTCTTCATCCTGGCCGCCGCCATGAACTTTGGCATGTACTGGTTCAGCGACCGGGTGGTGCTGAGGATGTACAAAGCCAAGGTCATTGGGCCGGAGGAGGCGCCGGACCTCTATGCCATGGTGGATCGTCTGCGTCAGCGGGCCGAGCTCCCCATGCCGGTGCTGGCGGTGGCGCCCTCGGAGCAGCCGAACGCCTTTGCCACGGGCCGGAATCCCGAGAAGGCCGTGGTCTGCGTGACCGCGGGGATCCTGAGGGCTCTCCCTCCCAAGGAGCTGGAGGGCGTCATCGCCCACGAGTTGGGCCACATCAAACACCGGCACATGTTCACGGGGACCATGGCCGCCACCATGGCAGGGGCCGTGGGGATGTTGGCCACTATGGCTCGCTGGGGCGCCATCTTCGCCGGGGGCAGGGATAGCGACCGGAATCCGTTCGGGCTCATCATCATGTCCATCGTGGCTCCCATCGCTGCCATGGTGATTCAGTTCGCCATCAGCCGCCAGAACGAGTTCCAGGCCGACGCCACCGGCGCCCGTATTGCCGGAGACCCTCTGGCCTTGGCCCGGGCCCTCGAGAATCTCGAACGATCGGCGAAGAGGATTCCCATGAGTGTGAACCCGGCCGGGGCTCACCTGGCCATCGTCAACCCACTCGCCAGCATTCGTGGCCGGGGTGTAATGGCTCTTTTCCGGACCCATCCGCCCACAGAGGAGCGGGTCTCCCGCCTCAAGGAGCAGGCCTCTCAGGGAGACTACTGAGATGGCCAAGATCGTCGGCATCCTGGGGGGCATGGGTCCCATGTCCACCGCCGACCTCATGCGGAAGGTGACTGAGAAGACGCCCGTCAGGTATGAGCGGGAGCACCTGCGGATGCTCATCGACAGCCGGCCCCAGATCCCCGATCGGCCAGCCGCGTTGTTGGGGACCGGGCCATCCCCGGTTCCCATGCTCCAGGAATCCGCCCGAATGCTGGAGGCGTGGGGGGCCGACCTCATCGCCATTCCGTGCAATACGGCCCACGGGTTCCTTTCCGACGTCCAGGCGGCGGTGGGAATCGAGGTCCTGGATATGATCGGGATCGTGGGCCGGGAGATCTCCAGGACGTTCCCGGACGGCGCTCCCATCGGGCTTCTCTCCACCACAGCGGCCCAGAAACTCAGGATCTTCCACGATCGGATGCCCCAGTTCAACCTCGTGGTTCCGGAGGCATCGGTTCAGGAGCGACTTGTTGCGGGGGCAATCCTTCAGGTGAAGCTGGAGGACACCGTTGAAGGGCCCCGGAAGAAGCTCCTTGCGGCCATCGAATCTCTGAAGCCCACTCCTGAGGCCGTCATTGCGGGGTGTACGGAGGTGGAGTTGGCCTTCGAAGGCGTCGAGGGGCCGGTGCCCATCTTTCGGCCCATGGATCTCCTTGCCGAGGAGATCGTGACCCGGGCATGGCGGGAAGTCTAGCCTCGGGCCACCCCCCTGCATTGAACCCGAGCCGGTCTACGGGTTACACTACCTGGCTATGGCTCGCGAATCCCTCATTATCCGTGGTGCCCGGGAGCACAACCTCCAAAACATCGACCTGGAACTCCCAAGGGAGGCCCTGGTCGTCATCACTGGGTTATCCGGGTCCGGAAAGTCGTCCCTCGCCTTCGACACCATCTATGCTGAAGGACAGCGGCGTTATGTAGAGTCCCTCTCCGCCTACGCCCGCCAATTCCTGGGGCTGATGGAGAAACCC